>JANXUO010000050.1 GCA_025356245.1 Hymenobacter sp. | reverse complement strand
TTTGAGGCAGAACGCAAAAAACACCGGCGCAAGCCAGTGTTTCAGCAAATAAGCGTTGCAGGCGATGGGGTACGTTACGCCGTCGGCAGATGCTTTGACGCTTTTGGCTTATGCGCTGAAGTATAGGTTTGGGGTGAAAAGGATTTTTGGGTTGGCTGGAAAAAGGTTGGCTGTTTTGAAAAATATTTTTGCGGGGGATAATAGACGTGATAACCCCTTCAATACCATCAGCAAGGGCCAAAAAAGCATTGGGCGGGCGAGCGCAACGGTAACGGCGCAATCAAAAATGAGGAATAAAAATGTAAATGTGAAAATTCTGACTTACTATTGCCTGACAATCGTTTCACGCTCACTTTTTCACTTTTTCTCCATGCGCAAAGCCAAGCTGATTGAAGACAACTCGAAGCTGACCCACGATGCGGTGTCGCCGTTTGCCCATTCGGTGGTGAACCAAACCAGCAGCAGCTCTTTTTTGCTTAAAGGGCCCGATTTGGTGAAGCCGTTGGGGCTGACCCTGGTTGCTTACGACACCGACGTGACGACGGTGAACTACCCCACGCCCGCCCAAACGGCTTTTCGCGACCAGTTGCGGACGGCCGTAACGCTGGAGCTGAACCGCCTGGCCAAGCGCCTTAATCTGGACTATCCCGGCAACGAGCCCGCCCTGCTGTCGTCGGGCCTGACGATGGGCAGCATGAGCGGCACCGCCGCCCGGTCCACCGCCAACCTGGGCGCGCCCACCGAGGTGGAGCTGCTGGACGGCGCCACGGCCGGATGCCTGTTGCTGCGCTTAAAGCGGCCGCTGGGGGCGGTGCAAAACCTTATCCGCTATAGCACCGACGCTGCCCTGTCCGAAGACCAATGGCACGTAGTTGTGGGCGGCGGGCGCGAGCGCGAATTTGGGACGTTTGCTTCCGGCACGCGGGTGTACGTGAAGGTGGCCTGCCTCACGGGCTCAACCACGGTGCCGGATTATTCGGCCGTGCTGAGCCGCATTGTGCAGTAGGAGGCCGGGGCCGGGGCCCTGGTGCCAACCGTTGAAAAGGACTTGTCGGCCGGCCGGGTGGGCAAGTCCTTTTTGTTTGCGAGCGAGGCGTTTGGTTGTTGGCGTACAAAAAAGGGAATATTGTAAGGATAATGCTGAATAATATCGAAAACATCAGTATATTTGACGCAGGCGCTACGTTGCGGCCTGCTTAGTTACCTTTTTCTCTTTTTTCTCATGCGAAAACTTTTTCTTGCACTGCCTTTGCGGGCGTTGGCGCTGCTGCTGCTGCTGCCCGCCTTGCTGCTGCTGGCCCGGTCGGGCCGGGCCCAAACGGTGAGCTCCTTTGCCACCGTGCCCAATCCCGGCGGCATCACGCACGACGCCGCCGGCAATCTGTACGTGACCACTTACGCGGCGGGGGGCATTAAGAAAATTACCCCGGCGGGCGTCATCAGCACGTTTGTGGCCGATGGCACGTACGTCAATCCTTCGGCTTTGATTTTTGATGGAGCCGGCAACCTGTACGTCAGCGCCAGTTCGGTTAGTGGCAGCGTGTACCGCATTACGCCGGCGGGCGTTTCGATGCTGCTGGCCAGCAACTTGGATTTCTTTGTGCGCGGGCTGGCATTTGATGCCGCCGGCGACTTGTACGCCGTGTGCCAAAGCACGCCTCGGATTGTAAAAATTACGCCCGGCGGCACCGTTACCACGTTTCTGGCCAACACGGCCGGGTTGATGAATCAGCCCTACGGTCTTGTGCGCGACGGCAGCGGCAACTTTTACGTGAGCAACATTGGCAACAACAACGTACTGAAGGTGACGGCTGCCGGGGCGGTGTCGGTGTTCGCCACCGGCGTGTCGCAAGCTTACGGGCTGTGCTTTGATGGCAACGGCAACCTGGCCGTGGTCAGCAACGGCGGCAATGCCTTGTACAAAATAACCCCGGCCGGGGTGGTCAGCACGTTTGCCAGCGGCTACTCGGTGCGGCAGCTCGAAATAACTCAAAACGTTGATGACAACCTGTACGCCACCTCGTATTTTGACAACGCGGTGTACAAAATAACCCAAGACTTAACCGCCGTTACGGCTGTGCCCACCAGCATTGGCGTGCAATCGGCCGATGTGGGGGGCACCGTCACCAACACCACCGGCAGCCCCACCACTGATACGGGCATCGTCTTCGACCCCGCCAACACCCTGCCCACCCTGGGCGCGGCGGGCTCGGTGTCGGGCGGGGCCGTCACCGGCGCGTTCTCTACCACCTTGTTTGGCTTGATACCCAACCACATTTACTACGTGCGGGCCTACACCCGCACGGCCAGCACCACGGTGTACGGCGCGGTAGAAACCTTCACCACCCTGGCCGACAACGTGACCTGGAACGGCAGCGTGAGCACCGACTGGGCTACGGCCGCCAACTGGACGCCGGCGCAGGTGCCGGGGGCAGAAGTAACGGCCACCATTGCGGCGGGCAGCCCGCACCAGCCCCTGGTGACCGGCGCCCGCAGCTGCGCCAGCCTGGACATGCTGGCCGGGGGCAACCTGACGCTGAGCGCCAACGCCGTGCTTACGGCCAGCGGCGACGTGACGCTGGTGGCCGGCAGCACCTACACCCAAGCCAGCGCCTCGGAGCTGTACCTCAGCGGCGATTTGGTGAACAACGGCGCCACCTACACCCTGGCCCCCACCAGCGAGGTGGGCTTTGGCATTGGGGGGTTTGTGCACAAAGTGCGGGGCGCCGTGGGCTTCACGTTTGAAACCCTGACGGTGGGCGAGCAGTCCACGGGCTCGCCCAACGACGTGTTGCAACTCTTCACCGACGTGCGGGTGCGCCGGAAACTCGACCTGAGCCACGCCGCTCGCGTGCAGGCGTTGGGCAACGGCACGCTCACGCTGCTTTCGACGCCCGCCCAAACCGCCCTGGTGGTGCAGGACGCCACCAGCCAGATTGACGGTACCCTTACGGTGCAGCGGGCTGTTACGGGGCCGTACTTCGGGGTGGGCTACCGCCACTACGCCTCACCGGTAGGAGGGGCTTCGGTGAGCGGCCTGGCCACGGCGGGCTTTGCGCCGATGGTCAATGTCAGCTACAATGCTTCGGCCACTCCCGAGCTGACGGTGCCCTACCCCACGGTGTTTAGCTACGACGAGCGCCGCATTGCCAGCACCATTAGCTCGCTGACGGGCTTCGACCAGGGCTGGCAATCGCCGCAGGGCTTGGCCGACGATTTGGCCACCGGCGAAGGCTACACCGTGCACCTCAGCGGCACGGCCGTGGTTGCCTTTACGGGCTCGGCCAACAACGGCGACTATAATAAGAACAACCTGACGCGCAGTGCCGGCACCGGCACCGGGCTGCACCTGCTGGGCAACCCTTATCCCGCGCCCCTGAATTACAGCCTGGTAACTCCCGCCAACCGCCCCAACATGGACGCGGCCATGTACGTGTTTGAGCCCACCGGCCCTTACGCCGGCACGTACCGCGCGTACGTGAACGGCACGGGTGGCAGCCCCATTCTGGCGGTGGGCCAGGGCTTTTTCACGCGGGTGTCGGCCGGGCAGGCCAGCGGCAGCTTCCAGTTCCGCAACAGCCAGCGCCTCACCGACCCCGCCGTCGCCACCACCTTTGGCCGCGGCACCGCCGATGCCCGCCCCCGCCTGCGCCTGACCGTGGCCGCCGCCACCGGCCCGGCCGACGAGCTGACCCTCTACACCCAGGCCAACGCCACCCCCAACGCCGACCGCGAGTTTGATGCCATTAAAATGCTGAATCCCTGCGGCCTCAACCTGGCCGCCCTCGCCGCCAGCGGCGAAACGTTGGCCATCGACGCCCTGCCCAGCCTGACGGCCCCCACCGTGGTGCCCCTCACGCTGGCCGTGCCCACCGCCGGCACTTACACCCTCACGGTGGCCGAGCTGGCGAATTTCGGCGATGCCCGCGTGTACCTGCGCGACGCCGCCACCGGCACCGAGCAGCTGCTGGCCGCCGGCACCGCCACGCCGGTAAGCCTGCCCGCCACGGCCCTCAGCACCACGCGCTTTGCGCTGGTGCTGCGCCTCACCGGCGTGCTGGGCACCGCCGCCAACGCCCTGGCCGCCCAGGCCACGGTGTACCCCAACCCCGCCCGCGTCCGCTTCGTGCTGCAAGTGCCGCCGGTGGCGGGCGCTACCGCCGCCACGGCCACGCTGCTCAACAACTTGGGGCAGGTAGTAAGCACCCGCACCCTGGCCTTGCCGCTGGGCGGAGCCACGGCCACCTACAGCACCGACGGGTTGGCCAGCGGCGTGTACGCCCTGCGCCTGAGCGCCGGGGGCCTCGCGGCCACGCTGCGCGTGGTGGTGGAGTAAGCCCGGGCGGTGGCCGGCTTTGGCTGCCTGTTTTCATTCGACCCGGCCGTTCTGCAAAGGGCGGCCGGGCTTTTTGCTGCCCACCCTTGCCTGGTTGCCTTTGCCCGCCGGGGCGTTGCCTTGCCCGTTGCGGTGCCAGGCCCCGGCGCGGCTGCGGGCGCGGCGCGGCCGCTTTGGTGGGGGCAGTACCTTTGCCCCATGCTCCTCGCCTCCCACCTCGACCATACCCTGCTGCGGCCCGACGCCACCCGCGCCCAGCTGGCGCAACTGTGCCACGAGGCCGCCGCCCACGGTTTTGCCACGGTGTGCGTGCCGCCGTGCTTTGTGGCCCTGGCGGCCAAAGCCCTCGCGGGCACGGCGGTGGCGGTGTGCACCGTCATCGGCTTCCCGCTGGGTTACACCACCACCACCAGCAAGCTCGCCGAAGCCGCCACCGCCCTGGCCGACGGCGCTACGGAGCTGGATATGGTCATCAACCTCACTGACCTGAAATCGGGCAGGGTAGGGGAGGTGCAGGCCGAGGTCGAAGCCCTGGCCCGCTGCTGCCACGCCCAGGGGGCCTTGCTCAAAGTCATCATCGAAACCGCGCTGCTTGACGCCGCCGAAATTGAAACCGTGTGCGGGTGCTGCGCCGCGGCCGGGGCCGATTTCGTGAAAACCTCGACCGGCTTTGCCAGCCGGGGGGCGTCGGTCGAAGATGTGCAGCTGATGCGCCGGGTGCTGCCGCCGCACGTGCGCATCAAGGCAGCGGGCGGCATCCGGAGCCGGGCAACTGCCCTGGCCCTGCTTGCCGCCGGGGCCGACCGCCTCGGCTCATCCAATAGCCTGGCGTTACTTTTGGAAGACGATGCTCCTTTCCCTGCCTAACGCCGTGCTTGCCGCCGCCGCCCTGCTGGCCCTTGCCGCTTGCGCCGCCTCCGGCCCGCAAGCCCCTCGCGCCGCCCTGCCCGACACCGCCCGCACCGCCCGCACCACCCCCGCCCTTCTGCCCGCTGAAGACTTGACCCGCTACCGCTTGCCGGTGCCGGCCGCGCCTGCGGCG
>JANXUO010000044.1 GCA_025356245.1 Hymenobacter sp. | reverse complement strand
GCTACTGTCACGCCTTCACAATCAACACTGAGGCATAAGCAGCGACGCCCTCGCCCCGGCCCACAAAACCCAGCTTTTCGGTGGTAGTTGCTTTGATGGAAATCAAATCGGCCTCTACGCCCATTACCTCGGCCAGCACGCGCTGCATCTCGGGAATGTGGGGGTTGATTTTGGGCCGTTCGAGGCAGATGGTCGAGTCCACGTTGCCCAACTCGTAGCCCTTGGCACGGAGCAGGCGCATGGTTTCGACCAGCAGCTTCTTGCTGTCGATGCCCTTGTAGGTAGGGTCGGTGTCGGGGAAGTGGAAGCCGATGTCGCGCAGGTTGGCCGCGCCCAGCAGCGCGTCGCAGATGACGTGGATGAGTACGTCGGCGTCGGAATGGCCCAACGCGCCGTGGGTGTGCGGCACTACGATGCCGCCGAGCCAAAACGGCAGGCCCGGTTGGAGCTGGTGGACGTCGTAGCCGAAGCCGGTGCGGATGGTACTCAATGAATGTATTGGTTTTGATGGTTTTACAATTGACTCTGCGGAAAACGGGCACCGGGCCCGCTGCGGGGCAGGGCAACAAAAGTACCGTTGGCTAAAATAAAGCCGGGGCTTGCGCGTCAGGAAGGGCAGGGCGCGGGTAGGCCAGCATTTCGCTGGGCCGACAGCATGAAAGATTAATGGAAACTTTGGAGCCATTGAAAGTTTCCGTCGTATCTTTGCCCCGCAATGGAATTGAAAGACCGCATCCTACTGGCCGCCGAAAAGCTGTTTTTGCGCGGCGGCATCCGCTCGGTAAGCATGGACGACATCGCCCAGGAGCTGGCCATCTCGAAGAAAACACTTTACAAATGCTTCGAGAACAAGGACCAGATAGTGCACGCCATGACGGCCAGCCACCTCGGCCGCGAGGCCGCCGACTGCGAGGCCATTCTCCGGGGTGCCGACTCGGCCGTGGCCGAGCTTTTTTCGATGATAGACTGGTTGAAAAGCCAGTTTGGCGACGTGCACCCGAGCATCTTCTTCGACCTGCAGAAATACTACCCCGCCAGCTGGCAGCTATGGGTGGCCCACAAAAACGGCTACATTCTGCGGCAAATTGAAGACAACCTGCGCCGAGGCATCCGCGAGGGCCTCTACCGCGCCGACCTCGACGTGGACGTGCTGGCCCGCCTGCGCCTGGCCGAGATTGAGTTGAGCTTCAACGCCGACTGCTTTCCACCCCGTTCGTTTGACCTTCAGCGCACTATGTTGTCCATGCTGGAGCATTTTGTACTGGGCGTGGCCACCCTCAAGGGCCATAAGCTCATCAACAAGCTACGCCAGGTGAACGAAAGCGAGTAAAAGCAAACAAACCAGATACAATTTGTTAACATGACAATTTGCTAATTAATTTGGCAATTTGTACTACATTTGTTGGCAGAATTACTACCTCCTACCAACCATTTTTTTATGACGCATTCGCTTCTTCTGAGCAACTTGCGCCGGCTGCGGCTGCTGGCGCTTGGTACCGTGGTGCTGCCCCTGGCGACGCAGGCCCAGGGAACTGCCCCAGTAGCGCTGGCAGCGGCCCCCGGCCCCGGTACCCTCATGCCGCTGAGCCTGGCCCAGGCCACGCGCTTTGCCGTGCAAAACAAGCCCACGCTGCTGGCCACGCGCCTGGCCGAGCAAACAGCCGCCGCGCGGGTGGGCGAAATTAAGAGCGCCGGGCTGCCGCAGGTAAACGTGGCGGCCAACCTGGCCGACAACTTCAAGCTGCAGAAAAGCCTGGTGAGCTTTCCGGCCACCCAAACCCTGCTCACGCAGAGCGACGTGAACGCGGCCAGCACCGGCCAGCAACAGGTGCTGACGGTGCAGCAGCTGGCCCTGCCGCCCCAGGCGTTTGCCTTTGGCCTGCAATACGCCGGCAACACCAGCGCCTCGGTATCGCAGCTGCTTTTCGATGGCTCGTATCTGATTGGCTTAAAGGCCGCCAAGGTCTATACTGACCTGGCCCGCAAGCAAACCCAGCAGGCCGAGATTGACGTGGTGGAGCAGGTGAGCAAAGCGTATTACAGTACGCTGGTGGCCCGCGCCCGCCTGGGCCTGCTGGCCCGCAACGTGCAGCGCCTCGACACCATTCTCTACCAAACCAACGCCACCTATAAGGCCGGCTTTGCCGAAAAGCTCGACGTGGACCGCCTGCGGGTGCAGCTCAACAACCTGAAAGTGGAGCAGCAAAAGGCCCAGCGCCTGACTGAGC
>JANXUO010000677.1 GCA_025356245.1 Hymenobacter sp. | reverse complement strand
CACGCTTTTAGCACTTGGGGAATTGCACGCAAGCCAGTTCCCAATTTACCCGGACCTGACCTGCGCGACGGACTTTTTGTACTAAAAAATAAAGGCTAATCATTTTAGTTTTTAACACTTGCTTCGTACCTTTGAGCATGTCCAAGACCAAGCTTCCTACCCCGGCTCCTGTACAGGTTTTCGCCCGTTGCATCAACGCCGAAAATCGTCCCGAGAATTATGCTGGCGATTGGCCCAGTGTGGGTTGCGTGTACCCCGTGCGGGTGTTGCCACACGTGCACACGCGGCAGGCGCAAGTGCACATTCAAGGCTTTTACGCCGAGCGGCCCTACGGGGCCTTCGCGCCGCACCGCTTCGAGCGCATCGCCGAAGTGTGGCTGAACTAGTGAGTTTAGTGGTCCGTAGGCTGTACTGCTTTTAGGATTCCGGCTTGAAATGGCGTCCAAAGCGCGGCAGGTTGGCCGGCCGCTTTGAGGCCGTTGTTGGCCCAGGTGTTGCAGGTGTACAATACGCTGTAGGTGCGGTAGGCTTCGTAAAAAGCATCGTCGGGGCCGTAGCTGTGGCCGGCAATCCACTGCGGATGGGCGGCCGCATCGCGCTCAAAGCTGCTGTTGATGTAGGCAATGAGCCGGGCGTATTGGACACGGGTCAGGTGCAGGAGCACACAGGTTGGCCCCGGCTGCGGCTGGGCCAGGTAGGTTACGTGCATGGCCGACGTGCTGAGCCAGAACCCCGCCCGCAGCGCGGTGCTCACCTTGAGGTCGGCCCAGGTGGGCGTGTAGAGGTAAAAACCTTTATCGCCCCAGCCAAAGGCCACGTAGTTCAGGGCCGGGTTATTGCTTTGGGTGTGGGCGTAGGGCAGCTGCTGGCTCCAATCCATTTGGTCGGTTTTTACGGGCACCACCAAATCGACGTGGACGCCGTTGGAGCGCACGAACAATGGCACAGTGGCAGGCTCCTCCACCGGCTCGGCTGCCACCCGAATACGCGAAAGCACAAAAGCAACACCCATGTACACGGCCACTAAAGCCACGACGGAGCCCGCGGCGTAGCCGGTAATTTTTAAGGTTTTGCGAAGCGTTGGATGCATAAGTAAGTTAGTTGAGCGCAGCCTGTACGTATGGCCCCCCAGCCAAGGTTCGCCCCAGAAGCTGCTTATCTTGTGCCGCGCCTGTTTTGGGTTGCCTCCTAGTCATGTCTGCCGCCCCGCCCCGCCAGTCTTCAGCCCCGCCAGTTGCCAGGCCCACGCTACCAAATGCCTACCGGGGTCTCGAAAACCTGCACATCGTCTTCTGGCTGCTGAAAGACATGGCTTGGTGCTTGGTGTGGCGGCCGCTGGGCTTGTTGATGGTGCCGCCCACCTTGGGCATTGCCATCGTCATCACCTGGCGCAGCCGGACCGAGCCCACCGAGCTGGCCCACAGCCTAGCCACCGTGTGCTGGATTTTTGCCAACTCGTACTGGATGACCAGCGAGTTTTTTGGTTTCGATACCTGGCAGGTGCTGCCTGGCATAACGGGCAAGCAGTTGGCGCTAGGCCCCTTTTTGTTGGGATTGGGTATCCTGGCCTATTACTATTTGGTGCAACGGCCCCGCGAGAAACATTCGTAAGCTGCCCGCGCCCGACTTCGCATTCTATAAGCTCAGTGGAATAACCCGTTCGTTGCCAGCCTGGTCAACGAGACGCAGCTCGGCCGGGCCGCGCAGGCGTGGACCCAGCGTGTCGCCAGGTACGCTGAAGAGTGTGGAGTTTTTGTGCTCGAAGCGTAGCAGCCGAAACCGGCCGCCTACCAGCAAGCGGTAGCTGGCCAGGCCCGACATATCATCGCCGACGCGCAGCAGCACTTGTCCGGCCGGGCGGCCCAGCAGGCGGCCCTGCGGCGGCACGGTATCAGTAAGAATACGGTAAGAGCCAAACTGTTTGACGTTGGCCACAATCTGCCCGTCGGCGTTCCAGCTTCCACCCAGGTAGGCTTTGCCGCCCTTGGGCGTAGCCGTGTAGATGGCCGTGCGGCGCGGGTCGGCGGGCGGGGCCGGGGGGCGTAGGGTGATTTGCAACGACTTATACAGCGGCGTCAGGGCGTTGCCCACCGTCCAGAAGCCCGCGCCACCGGGTTCCGGCTTGTAGCTGCTGGCCAGGTATAGGTTGTCAAACAGCGTTTCGGGGCCGAAGCCGAGCTGCAGATTGGCGGTGGCATACGCCCGTTCCTTGCCCGCCGGAATGAGTACCTGCCGGTCAAACTTCTTGATTACGTTCGCAAAGCGCAGCGAGTCGGGCAGTCCGGCGCGTAGGTCGTAGAGGTACACGTTTTCCGATTTATCGGTGTAGCTGGGTTTGATTTCCAGGCGCTTGTGGTTGTGCCACAACACCAAATTAGCTCCTGCGGCAGCCGTGTCGGGGTCGGTGGCCACGGCCTTGAGCAAGTTGCGGCTGATTTCGTAGCGCAACGCGGGCCGCAGGGTCACCGTCGAGCGGGTTTTGAAATAGGCTGGTCGCTCGCCGCGCAGCACCACGCGGGCAGTGGTTTGGTTATTGTACGAGTCGGCCAGCACCAGGTCAACGGTGTAAATCTTACCGGCTTCCACCTGCAAACGGCCACGCCCTACCCCGCCGGGCGTGTAGATGCTCAAGTCGTTGCCTTCGTCCACCCACAGCTTTTGTAAGCTGCGGCCCTGGCTGCGCAGGTACTGAAAATCCAGAAAGTTGCTCACCTGCCGCGAACCCGCCGGAAACGGAATGGCGTCGATGATGTGCTGGTAGAACGGCTGCCCGTTCACGCGCATCGTCACGCGCTGAATGCCGTTTTTGTTCCAAACGCCGTCAAACCGGTCAAAGCCCTGCAACAGCAGGCCCACCGTACCAAAGCAGGCCACGGTATCAGGCCAAACAAGCCCCGCACCGGGGGCAGGCTGCAAGGCGGGCACCAGCAGGCGCTTGGCAAACAAGCGGTTCACCCGCGCTTCAATGCTCAAGGGCTCCACGGCCAGCGCCTGCACAGTGGGGGCTACGTGGTCCTGAATTTCGGGAAAGCCGCCCCATTGCAGCGGGTTGTACTGCCGGTCCTGCGCGTCGCGTACTTCCCAGTGCAGGTGCGGCCCGGCCGAGCCGCCAGTGTTGCCCGAGAGCGCCACTAATTCGCCCCGCCGCACCGGAAACTGCTCTTTGCCGAAGAACAGCTCCAGCTCGTAGCTCTGCTTCTCGTATTGCCGCTGCAACAGCTCGGCCGCCACCGGCCCCCGAAACTCGTTGAGGTGCCCGTACACGGTCGTAAGGCCATTGGGGTGGTTGATGTACAGCACGTTGCCGTAGCCAAACGACGATTGCTTGAGCCGTGATACGTAGCCATCGGCGCTGGCGTACACGGGTTGGTTCACGCCGCCACCGGTTTTAATGTCGAGCCCGCCGTGGAAATGGTTGGGCCGCAGCTCGCCCATGCTGCCCGAAAGAAAATTGGGCTTGCCGGGCGCAATCGGGAACAGGAAATACCCGTTGGGCACCACGGGCCGCAGGCTGGCCACGGCTGGGGACATGCTTTTGTTTTCTTCCGAGGTATCGGCCTCCTGTC
>JANXUO010000672.1 GCA_025356245.1 Hymenobacter sp. | reverse complement strand
GGGCTAGGGGGTGGGGTTACGCAAGGCCGGTTACTCGTGCGTGACTGCTTAAGTTTTTTGATTTGAATTGCCTATGTCTTCTTCTTCCCCTTGGTTGCCCGACTGGCCCCTGCGCCGGGCCTTACCACAGTTTGTGGCCCTGCTGCTGCTGCTGGAACTGCTGCTCTACCGCGACTTCCTGTTCGGCGGGGCCACGTTCGTTTTCACCGACCTCGGCGACGATGCCTACACTATCTACTACCCCCAGATGGTGCAGCAGCTCGAGGCCCTGGGCCGGGGCGAGCTGCCGGGCTGGGCCTGGGCCACGGGGCTGGGCCGCAACACCTACCCGTTCTGGCTGCGCCCGCTGGCTACGCCGCTGCTGTACCTGTTTTTTCGGGACGACGTGCCCGGTGGGATGCTCTGGACCCAGCTCAGCTACACGCTGCTGGCCAGCCTGGGCGTGTTTGGCTGGCTGCGGGTGCGGGGGCTGCACGCGCTGGCCTGCACCCTGGGCGGGCTGCTGTACGCGGGCGGCGGCTACGTGCTGGTGTGCGGCAGCTGGTGCGTGTTTGAGTGGAGCGAAACCTACCTGCACTTTGCCCTGCTGCTGCTGGCCCTGGAGTTGCTGCTGCGCCGGGGCTGGTGGGGGCCGCTGGCGGGAGTGGGCTTTCTGGTGGCCGTCACCTACCCGTTTCACCTGTACTTCGCGGCCCTGGTGGCGGCCAGCTACCTGGCCCTGCGCGGGGCCGAGGGCGCGTGGCTGCCCAACCGGGCCGGGTGGCAGCGGCTGCTGGCCGGGGCCGGGGCGGGCCTGCTGGGGGTGGGCACGGGCGGGTTTTTGCTGCTCAGCAACGTGGCCCAGATGCTGGCCAGCCCGCGCGGCAGCGGCGAATACGGCTACGGGCCGCTGCTGCGCCACGCCCCGCCGGGGCAACTGGCCAGCGGCCAGGAGCTGGCCACGGTGGTGCTGCGGCTGTTCGGCAACAACCTGCAAGGCCCGCCCGATGCCTTCGTGGGCTGGCAAAACTACTTCGAGGCCCCGGCCCTGTACTGCGGGCTGCTCACGCTGCTGCTGGTGCCGCAGGGGCTGGCGCAGCTCGCGCCCCGGCCCCGGTGGGTGGCGGGCGGGCTGCTGGCGGGCTTCGGGCTGCTGTGCGGGTTGCCGTACCTGCGCCACGCGCTGTGGCTCTTCACCGGCGACTACTACCGGGCGCTGGCCCTGTGGCTGAGCCTGGGCCTGCTGCTGCTGAGCGGCCAGGCCCTGAGCGGGCTGCTGCGCGGGGCCGCGCTGCACCGCCCGGCGCTGGGCCTGGCGGCGGCCGGGGCGCTGCTGGCCCTGCTGCTCACGGCCGGCCACCGCAGCCCCGAGGCCTCGCCGTCGGCCTACGTGGTGGGGGCGCTGCTGCTGGCCTACGCCGCGCTGCTCACCCGCCTGGGCCGGCCCGCCTGGCGGGGGCGCTGGGCGGCGGTGCTGCTGGCCACCACCGGCCTCGAGCTGCTGCTGCTGGCCCTGCCCGCCCTGAGCGAGCGCAAAACCCTGGCCCGCGCCGAAGTGCGCGGCCCCCACGGCTACTACGATGCCACCCGCGCCGCCCTGGCCCAGGTGCAGCAGCACGACTCCGGCTTTTACCGCGTCGAAAAAGACTACTATTCCGGCATTTCTCGCGTGGCCAGCTACAACGAGGCCGTGGTGCAGCACTTCCGGGGCAGCCGCAGCTACCACCCCTTCAACAACCTGGGCTACGTGCGCTTTCTGGCCAGCCTGGGGGCCGTGCGGCCGGGCTGCGAGCCGTGCTCGCGCTGGCTGCCCGGCCTGCTGCCCTACCCGGCGGCCATGCAGCTGTGCGGGGTGCGCTACCTGCTCACGGCCCCCGCCGACAGCGCCGCCCCGCCCCCGCCGGGCTTCGTGCCCCTGGCGCAAGTGGCGGGCCTGGGCGTGTGGCGCAACCGCCGGGCCTGGCCGCTGGGCAGCACCTTCGGCCGCTACCTCACCGAGGCCGCCTTTGCCCGCCTCGACAGCCGCGCCCGGCAGCGCAGCCTGCTGCAAGCCGTGGTGGTGCCCGCCCGCCTCGTGCCCGCCCTGGGCGGAATGCAGCCCCTCTCCACCCTGCTGCCCGCCCCCCCGCCCCCGGCCGACACCCTGCGCCTGACCGCCCACTCCGACCACGACGTGCGCGGCACCCTGCACCTGCCCGCCCAACGGGTGCTGTTCTTCGCCATTCCCTACGATGAGGGCTGGGCGCTACTTGCCAACGGCCAGCCCGTGCCCCTGGAGCCGGTGTTCCACGGCCTGCTCGGGGCCGTGCTGCCCCCTGGTGACTACACCATTCAGCTACACTACCAGGACCCCTACCAACGGCTGGGCAGCGCCATGTCGCTGGCCAGCGTGGCGCTGCTGCTGGCGGTGGCTGGCTGGGGGCGGTACCGCCGCCGGGCGGGGCGGCTTTAGGCCGGCTTGTCACCCGCCGGGATGCCGTCCGGCTGGCGCGGGGCTGTGCCCCGTGCCGAAGTGCCGCAGGTTTTCAACCTGCACCCTGGAACGGGCTTGTTCAGCGATTTCGGCCTGGGGTGCGGGTTGAAAACCCGCAGCACTCAAGTCACGGGGCACAGCCCCGCGCCAACCGCGCAACAGTAGTTAATGCTTCACTCCCCACCCCCCATGTACCTCAATCAAAAAGTCGTCGTCGTGCTGCCCGCCTACCGGGCCGCCGCCACCCTCGCCCGCACCTGCGCCGAGCTGGACCCCGCCCTGGTGGACGAGATTGTGCTCGTGGACGACCACAGCCCCGACGACACCGTGGCCGTGGCCCGCGCCTTGGGCCTGCGCCACGTGGTGCAGCACCCCGCCAACCGGGGCTACGGCGGCAACCAGAAAACCTGCTACCGCTACGCCCTGGGCCTGGGGGCCGACATCGTGGTGATGCTGCACCCCGACTACCAGTACTCGCCCCGGCTGCTGCCGGCGCTGGTGGCCGTGCTGGGCAGCGGGCACTACGCGGCCGTGTTCGCCTCGCGCATCCTGGGCGGCGGGGCCTTGCGCGGCGGAATGCCCTACTACAAGTACGTGGCCAACCGGGTGCTCACGCTGGTGCAAAACCTGCTGCTGGGCCAGAAGCTCTCCGAGTACCACACCGGCTACCGCGCCTACACCCGCGCCGTGCTCGAAGCCGTGGATTTCGAGCAAAACTCCGACGACTTCGTGTTCGACAACCAGATTGTGGCCCAGATTTTCGCCCAGGGCTTCGACATTGCCGAAATCACCTGCCCCACCCGCTACTTTCCCGAGGCCTCGTCCATCAACTTCCGGCGCAGCGTGCGCTACGGGCTGGGGGTGCTGGCCGTGAGCCTGCGCTACCGCCTGCACCGCTGGGGCTGGTGGCGCTGGCCGCTGCTGGCGGGGGCCGCTGAGCGGGACCAAAGCCGGGTTTATTTTTGAAAAAGTAACAAACAAACCCCTGCCAACTGGGCCTTTTTCGGGTTTACTTTCTGGCTTTTCAGAAATAAACCCGTCCCCGACCTCAAATATCCCGGGGTTCGACCTCAAATATGGAAAATAAGTTGCAAAACGCTTGCATTGTCGGCCACCTTTGCGCTATGCTTTTTCCCGTGTCCGGCCGGTCGCCGGGCATTTCTTTTTTTCAAACCCCCAACCCCCTTTTTCATTTCCCATGAAAAACCCCTTCCACCCCGCGGCCCTGCGCCGCAGCCTCCTCACGCTGGGCCTGGCCCTGGCCGGCACCTTCGCCGCCCAGGCCCAAAGCAACGTGGGCGTGGGCACCACCACCCCCGACGCCTCGGCCGTGCTCGACGCCTCGTCCACCACCCAGGGCCTGCTGGCCCCGCGCATGACGCAAGGGCAGCGCAACGCCATCGGCAGCCCGGCCACCGGCCTGCTCGTGTACCAGACCGACAACACGCCGGGCTTCTACGTGTACACCGGCGCGGCCTGGACCGCCGTGGGCGGCGCGGGCACCACCGGCGCGACCGGGGCCACTGGCCCCACCGGCCCGCAAGGCCCCCAGGGCAACACCGGCCTGACCGGCCCCCAAGGCCCGCAAGGCGCAACCGGCCCGCAAGGCCCCCAGGGCAACACCGGCCTGACCGGCGCCACCGGCCCGCAAGGCCCGGCCGGTCCCACCGGCGCAACCGGCCCGCAAGGCCCCACCGGTCTGACCGGTGCCACTGGCCCCCAAGGCCCGCAAGGCAATACCGGCCTGACCGGTGCCACCGGCGCAACCGGCCCCCAAGGCAGCACCGGCCTGACCGGCGCAACCGGCGCACCCGGCCCCCAGGGCAGCACCGGCCTGACCGGCGCAACCGGCCCCCAAGGTCTTCAAGGGCTTCAAGGAACGGCGGGAACCCCCGGCACGAATGGCACCAACGGCACCAACGGCCAGGGCGTGCCCACCGGCGGCACGGCCGGCCAGGTGCTGACCAAGATTGACGCGACCAACTACAACACCCAGTGGACCACGCCGAGCGCCAGCAGCGGCCCGCAGGTGCTGGCCGTGTTCAAAAACGTGGGCCAGACCACCAACGTCGGCAGCAGCCTATCGGCGCCCGATGTCATCACGTTTGAGGCCAGCGAAAGCTTTTCCAATATGCCGACCACGGTAGGCACTTGGACTGGCAACAACACCTTCACCGCCAAAGTCGCGGGCTGGTATCTGGTGGACGTGCAGCTGACTAGCAACCTCACTTATGGTGCTCCGCTGCTGGAAGTAAACGGCGGCGGCACCACCAGCGCCACGAGCTATTACGGTGTTGGTGTCATTATGAGCGTAACCGGTCAAACCCCGCGCAAGGGACGAGGCACCTTGCAGCGCTTGGTTTACCTGACAGCCAACCAGACGTTTCAGGTGAGGGCAACCTCCAACAGTAGCGTAGTTGGAGTTGATTTGAGCGGCGACAATGCCACTTACCTGCGGGTGTCGAAGGTGAATTAGGCGGGGTCACTTGCCACGCCTTCTTTTCTCTCTTAACCCCTTCCTATCATGCGTAACTCCACATCATTTCCCCCGGCCCTGCTCGGCCTCGGCCTGCTGCTCGGCGGGGCGGCGCCCGCTGCGGGCCAGGCCCTGGCCCTGCGCGGCACGGGCACGGCCCTCACCATCCGGCCCGGCGGGCTGCTGGCCGTGCGCGGCAACATAGATGCCGCCGCCGGCACCACCCTCGTGAACGCCGGCACCCTCGACCTGAGCGGCAACCTGCTCGGCCCGGCCGCCACGCTGGCCTCGGCCAGCGGCACGCTGCGCCTGAGCGGCTCCGCCCCCCAAACCCTGACCGCCAACGGCAGCACCGTGGCCCGCCTGACGGTGGACAAAGCCGGCGGCACCGCCACGCTGGCCCAGCCGCTGCAAATCCGCGAAACCCTGACGCTGGCCAGCGCCGGCAACATGGCCCTCAACGGGCAGGCCCTGACGCTGCTTTCGGATGCCAGCGGCACGGCCCTGGTCGTGAACAGCGGCACCGGCGTGGTGAGCGGCGGCACGGCCACCATGCAGCGTCACCTCGACACGCCCAACCAAGGGCTGGGCTACCGGCATTATGCCAGCCCGGTGCGCGGCAACACGCTCAGCGACCTGGCCACGGCCAGCTTCACGCCCGTCTTCAACCCCGCCTACAATAGCAGCGCCACGGTGCTGCCGGCGGCGGGCTTCCCCACGGTGCTGGGCTTCGACCAGGCCCGCATTGCCACGGCCACCAGCCCCTACACGGGCTTCGACAAGGGCTACTTCTCGCCCACGGCCGCCACGGCCTTTGCGCCCGGCGTGGGCTACGCCGTCCACCTGCGCGGCACGGAGGTCGTGGACTTCACCGGCACGCTCAACACGGGCGACTACGCCCGCACCCTGGCCCGCGCCCCCGGCAGCAACGGCGAGGGCCTGCACCTGGTGGGCAACCCCTACCCGGCCCCCATTGACTTTGCGCTGGTGACAGCCGCCGACCGGCCGGGCGTAGACGCGGCCTTCTACGTGTTCGAGAGCAGTGGCCCCTACGCCGGGGCCTACCGCTCGGCGGTGAACGGGGTGGGCAGCAGCAGCTTCATCGGCAGCAGCCAGGGCTTTTTTGTGCGCGTCACCCCCGGCCAGACCAGCGGCACGCTCACCTTCAAAAACGGCCACCGCCTGACGGATTACGCCACCCAGGTGCCCGTGCGCCGCGGCGCGGCCGACACGCGGCCCCAGGTGCAGCTCGCGCTGGCCCCGGCCAGCGGCGGCGCCTCGGACACGTTCTACCTCTACGCCCAGGCCGGGGCCACCCCCGGCGCGGACGCCGAGTTTGACGCCGTGAAGATGCCCAACCCCAGCGGCCTGAACCTGGCCAGCCTCACGGCCACGGGCCAGGCGCTGGCCATCGACGGGCGGGCCGACTTCGGCACCGCCGCTGCCCTGCGCGTGCCGCTGCAAGTAAGTGTGCCGCTGCAAGTAAGTGTGCCGCTGCAAGTAAGTGTGCCGCTGCAAGTAAGTGTGCCGCAAGCCGGCGCCTATACCCTCACGGCCGCCGCCGTGCACCACCTGCCCGCCGGCGCCACGGCCACGCTGGTGGACAACCTAACCGGCACGCGCACGGCGCTGACCACGGGCGCGGCCTACCGCTTCGCCACGGCCACGACCACGGCCCCCGGCCGCTTCTGGCTGAACCTGACGCCCGCCGCCGCCCCGCTTTCGGCCGCTTCGGCTGCGCTGGAGGCCCAGGTGCTGACGTTCCCCAACCCGACGACGGGCCGCCTGACGGTGCTGCGGCCGGCCGGGGCCGCCGCTTCAGCGGTGCTGCTGAACGCGCTGGGCCAAGTGGTGCAAACCCTGGCCCTGCCCACGGCCGAAACCGCGCTCGACCTGCGCGGCCTGGCCACGGGCGTGTACACGCTGCGCCTCACGCTCGACGGGCAACCGGTGCGCAAGCGCGTGGTGCTCGAATAACTCTCACACCTGCCCTGCGCCCCCGCCCGTTTTGGCGCGGGGGCGCTTAGGGGGCTTTTCTCACCTCTTTTTTTGTTACGTATGAAACGTATAGTTTTGATTAGCGCCTTGCTATTGGGCGGGGCCGTGGCCCACCACGCGCTGGCGCAGGTGCCGGGCGGCGGCGGTCCGCAGCCCGGCGGCGGCGGGGCCGGCGGCGGCACGGGCGTACCGGTTGACGGCGGGGCCTCGCTGCTGCTGGCCTCGGGGGTGGCCTACGCCCTCAAGCGCCTGCGCGGGCGCAAGGCCGCCCGGTAGCCCCGGCGCGGCCGTGGCCCAGCCTTGCTGCCCTTGAATGGTAGCGGGTGGAAGCGGCTGAACAAACCACCCTTACCAAGCAAGCCCCCGGTGCCGTGTGCGCCGGGGGCTTGTTTTTTGGAGAACCAGGGCCAGCTTCTAGGCGGGTGGCGAAGGTCAGTCGGGGCCGTGCAAGGCCCGGTTGCCGGTGGCCCCAACGGGCGGCGGGTTGTTGGTTATATTTGGGCAACCGTTCGTCTTTTTATGGAAACCCTCGCCCCCGAACTCACCGCCGAACGCAGCGCCTACGAGCTGGAGCGCGGAAAGCCTATGCCCAGTCAGAACCACAGCATCGTGCAGCTCAACCTCGGGTTCGAGCTAAAAACCCGCTACCGCGACCAGTTTCGCTTCATGTCCGAAATCAACATCGCAATCGGCGGGCGGGTGCTGGTGCCTGATGTGGGGATTTTTGAGAAAACCCCGGTTGACATGGCGCACGACGTGCAGGTGCTCACCCAACTGCCCCTGACGACCATCGAAATCCTCTCGCCCCGGCAGGCCCTCGACGACCTGATTGACAAAGCCGACGCTTACTTGGCGGCGGGCGTAAAATCGTGCTGGGTGGTGATGCCGAAGCTGCAAGGCGTGGCGGTTTTCTCGGCCCCCGGCACCTACGTATTCTTCCGCAGCCCCGAAACACTGCTGGACCCGGCCACCGGCGTGGAGCTGCCGCTGGAGCCGTTGTTCGAGTAGGGGCGGGGGCCAGGGTAAACGCATTAAAATCCGAGGCACTTTTCGCGGTATTCATCCGATAAGGCACAATGGTTTCGTTTTCGATTCAAGCTCATGTTTTCGGGCCGGGCACGCAGCAGGTTCAGGGCAAATTTGCGCACCACGGCGCAGTTG
>JANXUO010000671.1 GCA_025356245.1 Hymenobacter sp. | reverse complement strand
CACGTGGCCCGTGGCGGTGGCCACGCGCAGGCCCGCGTCCTCGTCCACCAGCAGCATGAGGCTGCCGGTGGCCCCGAAAAAGCTGGTCAGAAACTCGGTGTGGCCGGGGTAGCGAAAATTGTCGGCCTGGGTATTTTCCTTGCTGATGGGGGCCGTGACGAGGCCGTCGAGCTTGCCGGCTTTGAGGTCGGCAGCAGCGGCAAGCAAGCTCTCGCGGGCGGCCTGGCCGGTAGCGGCGCTGGGCTGGCCGGGGGTCAGGGCAAAGTCTTCGTCCCAGCAGGTCACGGCGTTGAGGCGGCCGGGGGCAATGTCGGCCGCATCGCGCAATTGCCGGAAGGTGAGGGGCTCGTCGCCTTTTTCTACCGGAAACTCGTCAAAAAGCGCCGTAGCCGTACCGTACACCACGGGCGTGCAGATATTGAGAATACGCGCGTCGCGCAGCGTTTTGTAGATGACTTCGGGGCCGATGCCGGCAAGGTCGCCAACGGAAAAACCTAAACGTGGGAGGGGCATTGGGATGATTTTACTGAGCTATTCGCCCAGAACAGACTGAAAGAAAGCGTATAAAAGCCGCACGCCCGTGCCCGTGCCGCCCTTGCCCCGGTACGAGTCGGGAGCGGTGAGGAAGGCCGGCCCGGCAATGTCCAAGTGAATCCAGGGGTAGCCGTCGGTGAAGCGTTCGAGGAATTTGCCGGCCGAGATGTGGCCGGCTTCGGGCTTGCCCAGGTTGCTGATATCGGCGATGTCGGACTTGAGGTGGTCGGCGTACTCGTCCCAGAGCGGAAACTCGACGAGGCGCTCGTGGGTGGCGTGGCCGGCGGCGATGAGCTGCTGCGTGGTGGCCGCGTCGGCGGTGCCCATCACGGCGCTGGCCTCGGTGCCAAGGGCCCGCACGGCCGCCCCGGTGAGGGTAGCCAGGTCGATGACGAGGGCGGGCTGGTACTTCTTGGCGAAGTGCAGGGCATCGGCCAAAATGAGGCGGCCTTCGGCGTCGGTGTTGAGGACTTCGACGGTGAGGCCGGAGCCCATCGTGAGCACGTCGCCGGGCACGTAGGCCAGGCCGCCGGGGCGGTTGTCGGTAGCGGGTACCAGGCCGATGACGTGCAGCGGTACTTGGTTGGTGGCCAGCGCCGTGAGGGTGCCGGCCACGGCCGCGGCCCCGGCCATGTCGCACTTCATCATGTCCATGCTGCCGGGCGTGGGCTTGAGGCTAAGACCGCCGGTGTCGAACACTACGCCCTTGCCGACGAGGACGTAAGGCTGGGCGTTGCGGGCATCGGCGGGCTTGTATTCGAGAATGCTGAAGGTGGGCGGCTCGGGCGAGCCCAGGTTCACGGCCAGCAGGCCGCCCATGCGCAGGGCCTCAATTTTGGCCATGTCGAGGATGTCGGTCGTGAAGCCGGCCGCGTCGCCGGCGGCCTGCATCGCCTCGGCCAGCTGCTGGGCATTGAGCTTGTTGAGAGGCTTGTTTACCAAGTCGCGGGCCAGAGTTACGCCCGCCACCAGGCCGAGTACTTCGCTGATTTGCGCCGCCGTGGCCGCCTCGCCCACTAGGTGAAGGGCGGTAAAAACAGCGGGCTTGGGGGCTTTTTTATCGGTTTTGTAGCCCGCAAACCGGTAGGCCGACAGGGCCAGGCTCTCGGCCAGGACCACGCCCGCGGCGGCATCGCCCGACAGGTTGTGGAGGTAGGCAGCGGGCACCCGGTCGGCTTCGAGCAGGGACAGGAGCTTGTGGCCGTCGCGGCGCAACGCCTCGTGGGCGCGGGCCACAGTGGGCTTGGCGGGCCGAACTATGAAGTAGCGGAAATGTCCGAATAGGTTGACGTTGACGAGGGTTTGCTCGGCCGCCAGGGCCGCTTCGGCGTAGTGCCGGGCTTCGGCGGGGAGGCCGTCGGCGGCGGCGGCGGGCAGGACGGCAGCGCCGGCGGGCAAAATGAAAACTTGCGAGCTGGCGGCAGGAGCCGCCGCCGCGTGGGCGAGCGCGAGGGGCATGGTCAAAAAGAAGAAACGTAGCTTTGAAGCCGCAAGGTAGCGCGTGCGGCCTTAGCTGTAAGGAGCACCTTAGCTTTAAAAACTGAGCGTTTAGCGCTAATATTAACGTCAACTATGTCCGTTCGTCCAAAAAAACATCTGGGTCAGCACTTTCTGGCCGACCCCAACATTGCCCGGCGCATTGTGGAGAGCCTGCAGCCCGCGCCCGAGGTAGCGGCGGTGGTGGAGGTAGGCCCCGGCATGGGCGTCCTCACCCAGTATTTGCTGGAAAATAAAATTTTTCAGACCCACGTGGTCGAGATTGACCGCGAGTCGGTGGATTACCTGCGGCTGCACTACCCGGCCCTGGAGGAGCGCATTGTGGGGGCCGATTTTCTGAAGCTTGATTTGGGGGAGCTCTTTAAGGAGCAGCCACTGGCCATCATCGGTAACTTTCCTTACAACATCAGCACCCAGATATTTTTTCAGGTACTGGCCCACCGGCAGCAGGTGCGCGAAGTGGTGGGCATGATTCAGAAGGAAGTGGCCGAGCGGCTGGCCGAGGGGCCGGGCAGCAAAACGTACGGCATTCTGAGCGTGTTGTTGCAAGCCTTTTATCGGGTGGAATATTTGTTTACCGTGCCGCCCCACGTGTTTGTGCCGCCCCCCAAAGTCGATTCGGCGGTGGTGCGGCTGGTGCGCAACGCCACCGTGGCGCTGGACTGCGACGAGAAGCTTTTTTTTCAGGTCGTCAAGCAAGCCTTTCAAACCCGCCGCAAAACGCTGCGCAACGCCCTCAAGCCGTTTGGCCTGCCCGCCGAAGCCACCACCGACCCGGTTTTTGACCAACGCGCCGAGCGCCTCGGGGTGGCCGAGTTCGTGGACCTGACCCGGCGGGTGGCTGCGCACCGCACCGGGGCGGCCGTTGCTCCGTAGTTTAGCAGCCCAAACCGACACTATACCGCTATGAAAAGTGCCGCCCCTCAGCCCGAAGCCCCCTGCCCGCCGCCCAAGGACAAGGAGCGGGCCCCCGGCGTGTGCCTGGTCGTGGACGAAATGCACCGTTCGCTGCGGCAGCAGCTCAAGGCCGTGGGCGTGCCCATTAACTATTGTCCCGATTTGTCGGCGGCCGAGGTGCCGGCGGCGCTGGCGGCGTTTCCCTACGAAGGGCTCATGGTGCGCAGCAAGGTGCAGGTCACGGCGTCGTTGCTGCGGCAAGGGCCGCAGCTGCGCTACGTGGCGCGGGCCGGGGCCGGGGTCGATAACATTGACGAGGCGGCGCTGGCCGGGGCGGGCATCGCCCTCATCAATGCCCCCGAGGGCAACCGCGACGCCGTGGGCGAATACGCCATTGGGTTGCTACTGGCCCTGTTCCGACACGTGGTGCGGGCCGACGGCGAAGTGCGCCGGGGCGAGTGGCACCGCGAGGCCAACCGGGGCGAAGAAATTGGCGGCAAAACCATTGGCCTGCTCGGCTACGGGCACATGGGGCGGGCCTTTGCCCGCCGCCTCAGCGGCTTTGGCTGCACCGTGCTGGCCCACGACAGCAACCCCACCTGCCCGCCCGACGACTACGCCGCGCTGGTGAGCCTGGCCGAATTGCAGGGCCGCGCCGACGTGCTCAGCCTGCA
>JANXUO010000653.1 GCA_025356245.1 Hymenobacter sp. | reverse complement strand
GGCGCCCCTGCCCAACATCCGGGCGCCCCTGCCCAACATCCGGGCGCCCCCGCCCAACATCCGGGCGCCCCCTTGCACGGCTCAAACCCCGTTGCTCAGCCAGCCTTTGCGGTAGAAATACACCAGCTGGCCCGCCACAATCAGCACCAGCGCGCTTACCAGCACCAGGTAGCCGTGGGGTTGGTAGAGTTCGGGCATGTTGAGGGGCATGACTTCGCCGTGGGGGCCTTCGCGCTGGAAATTCATGCCGTAGAGGCCCACCACGAAGCTTAGCGGGATGAAGATGGAGCTGATAATGGTCAGCACTTTCATCACCTCGTTCATGCGGTTGCTCTGGTCGGAGAGGAAGAGGTCGGTGAGGGAGCTGATGTTGTCGCGGTAGCTCTCGGCCAGGTCGAGGGCCTGGATGGCGTGGTCGTAGCAGTCGCGGTAGTAGACCTTGATGTCTTCGGGCACAATTTCGTCGGGCAGGCGCAGGATTTCGGCAATCTTGTCGCGCTCGGGGTACACCAGGCGGCGGAAGCGCACGACGTCCTTTTTGATGCGCAGGATGTGGCTGAGCAGGCGCGGCGGGCGCTGGGCGTTGAAGATGGACTCCTCCAGGTCCTCGATGTGGTCGCCGATGGCGGCCATGGTGGGGTAGTAGTGGTCGAGCACCACGTCGGTGAGGGCGTAGGCGAGGTAGGCCGAGGGCAGGCGCCGCAGCCGGCTGAAATTGGTGCGGATGCGGTTGCGCAGCGCGTCGAGGCAGTCGTCGTAGTCGTCTTGAAAACTAAGCACGTAGTTGGGCCCGGTGAAGAGCGAGAGCTGGTCGTCGTCAATCTCCAGGTCGGCGGTGAAGTCGGTCATGCGCGAGACCAGAAACAGGCGGTTGTCGTCGAAGACTTCCACCTTGGCCCGCTGGTAGTCGCCGAGCACGTCCTCCATTTGCAGGGCGTGGATGCCAAAATCCTGCATCAGCTGCTCCATCAGGGACAGGTCGCCGTAGCCGCGCACGTCCACCCAGTGCCGCAGGTGGGCGTTGGCCCGCAGGGCGGCCAGCAGCTCGGGGTAGCGGCCGGTGTACTCGGTTTCGGAGTGGCAATTCTCGTCGTAGCTCACCAGAAAAAGGCGCGGCGTGAGGGCATCGGGCCGGATGGTGAGGGTGCCGGGGCGCTGGCCCACGGCCTGCTGACGGGCCTGGCGCTGGGCCGCACGTTCGGTGCCGGCCGTGCGGGGCTGGCCCGTGGGGGCCGGGCCGTCGGCCGCCCGAAAGGTGTCGGCCTGAATGGGGGAGGGCATCATAAAAACAAGCGGAATGGCGCAAATGCTGCCCGCTGGTACGCGAAGATGGGCCCTGCGGGTTTAGCGGCGTTGGCGCACGGGGCCGCCGTGCCGTACTTTGCCCGGCCGTAGCCCCGGCCGTTGCCCATGCCCGCGTTGCCCGTTTTGCCTGTTTCTGCTGTTGTGCCGGCTGCTTTGGCCGCACCCGCGCCGGGGGGCGCCGGGGGCTGGGCGGTGCGGGTGGCCCCGGCCGCGGCCGTGCCCGGCGGCCCGCGCCTGCCGCTGGCGTTTGGGCCCTGGCTGTTTGGGCAGCCCGCCCACCAGGCGCTGCAAGCGGCCGGCCCGGTGCTGGGTTTTTTTCTGGAAAACGAAGTGCGGGGCACCACCGACGCCGTTTTTTACGCCCGGTTGGATGCGGCGGCCGGCGCGGCCAGCAGCCCCGGCCAGGCCCCGTTTGGGGGGGTGCAGGCCGTGCCGGGGCTGCCGGCGGCGGCCTGGCAGCTGTTCCTGGCGGCCATCGAAACCACCCTGGTCGGGCACGGCATCCGGCACCTGCGGCTGCGGCCCCCGGCCTTCTGCTACCACCCCGGCCCCGCCGCTGCCCAGGCCGAAACCCTGCGCCGCCGCGGCTACCGCGTATCCCTGGCCGAGCAGAACTACGCCCTCGACCTGGCCCGCCCCTACGCCCCGCACCTGCACTCTTCGGAACAGCGGCGGCTGGCCAAGTGCTACCGCCACGGCCTGCGTTTCGAGCAGGAGCCGCCGCTGCTGCTGCCGCTGGCCCACGCCTTTGTGGCCGCCTGCCGGGCCGAGCGCGGGCAGGCCCCGCCGCTGCCGCTGGCCCGGCTGGCGGCGTTGTTCCAACAGTTTCCGCGTGAGCATTTCCTGTTTTCGGTGCGCCAGCCCGACGGCGCGTGGGCGGCGCTCACGGTGGCCATTCGGGTCGATGACCGGGTGCTCTACAACTTTTACCCCGCCAGCCCGCTGCGCTGCAACGGCCTGAGCCCCGTGGTGATGCTCACCGAAGGCCTGCACCATTTCGGGCAGGCCAACGGTTTCGCGGTGCTCGACCTGGGCACCTCTACCCTTGCCGATGGCCCCAATGCTTCGCTGCTGCGCTTCAAGCGCCACCTCGGGGCCAGCGCCGGCCTGCGCCTGACGTGGGAGCGGGAAATTTTGCTGTAGTTTGCCGGTTATTGAAGTTAATGTTTCTTGTTGCTGGTTTTTTTGGGACGACTACCCCAAAGGGGTTGCACAGCAAAGCCCAGGGTTGGCGACCGAAGGGAGCCTACCCTGGGTCTAACGACCAACATTATCCGAACCCCAACGGGGTTCCACCGCCGTTAAACGATTGGCGATATGGCCCCGCATCACCGTTCAACGGCCGTGGAACC
>JANXUO010000647.1 GCA_025356245.1 Hymenobacter sp. | reverse complement strand
ATGGCCATGCCGCTGAGGCTTTCCGCCCGCTGAGACAGTAGAATTTCGGAGGGGTTCGATACCTGCCGGAGCCCGTCGCCCTGCATCTCGTAAATGCCCAGCTCCGAGGTGCTGCCAAAGCGGTTCTTGGTCGTTCGCAGAATGCGGTAGCTCAAGTGGCGGTCGCCCTCGAATTGCAGCACGGTATCCACCATGTGCTCCAGGGTTTTGGGGCCGGCCAGGCTGCCGTCCTTCGTGATGTGGCCGATGAGCAGCACCGGCACCCCGGTTTCCTTGGCGTACTTGAGCAGCTCGGCGGTGCATTCGCGCACTTGGCTCACGCTACCCGCCCCGCTCTCCACCAGGCTGGAGTGCATGGTTTGGATGGAGTCGATGACGACGAGGTTGGGCTGCACTTCCTCAATTTGCCGGAAGATGTTCTGGGTGCTGGTTTCGGTGAGGATGTAGCAGCCGGGGTGCTGGCCGTCGGCCAGGCGCTCGGCCCGCATCTTGATTTGACTTTCGCTTTCTTCGCCGCTCACGTACAGCACTTTCAGCTGGCGCAGGCTAAGGGCAATCTGGAGCATGAGGGTACTCTTGCCAATGCCCGGCTCGCCGCCAATCAGCACGATGGAGCCGGGCACGATGCCGCCGCCCAGCACCCGGTTCAGTTCCGCGTCGGGGGTGACGATGCGCGGCTCGTCTTCGACCAGGATTTCGCGCAAAGCCTTGGGCTTGGACACTTTGCTGACCTTGCCGCCGGGCACGGTGCTGGCGGGTTTCCAAGTGCCGGCGGTGGCGGTTTCCTTTTCCACTACTTCTTCCACGATGGTATTCCACTCGCCACACACCGTGCAACGACCCAGCCACTTAGCGGATTGCGCTCCGCAATTCTGACAGAAAAAAACAGTTCTAGCTTTGGCCATTTGAGATGTTGGAACAGGGGATTGAGTTAGAATGTAGTGCAAAAGTGGTTCAGACAGAGGTAAAGACATATTATTTTGTGTCTCTACCTTTACTCAAACAATTTTCTCTCGCCAAATATTTGCGCCGGTTGTATAAAAAATCAGCGCAGGCTTGGTCCTACAATGGCGTTGTAATGGTTCACGATATCGGGCAGGTCTTTGAGCTTGTAGGGCCGGGGGCGGCGCTGCAAATCGGCGACCAGGGCGGGGGCCGAGCGGCAAAGTTTGGCCATAAATTAGGCCATCTCGCCGTTGCCGCCGGGTACCTCGTGCAACTCGTCACCGGCCAGGCGCACGTACCAGAAATACTTTTCGTGGGTGCCGGTCGAAACTAAAAATACAACGCCCGGCAACGGTATTGGAATGAGCATGTCGTCCTTGGTTTTCGCGTAGCCGAATAGCTCCATGGGGCCGGGCTTGGCCAGGTTTTCGGCCAGCATACCCAGGGGCTTGCCGCGCCGGTTATGTAGCGCCACGAAGCGGTGCGTTTGCAGCGGACCTTTCACTTCGATGGCTGCGAGGCGTTCGGCCTGCACCGCTTTCAAAATCGGGTGGGGCAGGGCGGTGGGGTCGGTTTCGTAGCAGTCCACCTGCTTCGTGATGCAGGAGGTGTAGCCGTTAAAGGTGCCGTAGTAGTGCGTGAGGGCCCTGTCGGAATAGCCCAGCCAGGCCGTCACATGTTTGCCGCTGACGAATGTGAGGGTGATGGGAATGACCTCATCCTGGAGGTTGTTGGCATCGCGGGCGGCCCGCACCGAATCGACGTGGGTGGCCACCCGCTGTTGGGCGCGGATGGGGGCCGGGCACAGGGCAAGGGCAATGAGGAAAGCCAGAAGGGTAACGGTGTTCGGCATGGAGTACGGGATGGGGTTGACGGCCTTACCGGCAAGTTACAAACTTGCCCAACTGGGTGGCGCACGGTTACGCGCTGCGCGCTAAACGGTGGCCAGCGGCGGGCCGCTGTTCGGCCGCTTGCGGCTGAACAGCGCCAAGGCCATCAACACCAACGCCAGGCCTTGGGTGCCCCAGCCGATAAATTCGCCGTGGCGGGCATAAAAGGTGGTTTCGTTGTTCAAATGCACCAGGGCACGGCTGGCGGTGGGCACCCAGGCGGGCTCTAGCTGCGTGATTTCGCCTTTTTGGTTGATGAAACCCGTGAAGCCGGTGTTGGCCGAGCGGGCCAGGTCGCGGCGGGTTTCGATGCAGCGCAGGCCGCCGTAGCGCAGCAGCTGCCGGTAGCCGGGCGAGTCGTGCCACCAGGCGTCGTTCGTGACGAGGCCCAGCAGCG
>JANXUO010000635.1 GCA_025356245.1 Hymenobacter sp. | reverse complement strand
GAGAGCGGCGGCGGCTACAGCGGCTAGGGCCAGAAATGGCTTAAACAACGGAAAACACCTTCGGCTGAAATGCAACTCGCTTTCAGCCGGAGGTATTTTCGTTTCCGGTTAGGTCCGGCTGTTATCCACGCTGCCGTCATTCTACATTTGGTCCGTAAGTCGAGCTTCTTCCAAGCCTCATTTAGCACGCCAATCACCCCGTTGCAGCACCATGAAATCGCCCAATCAAGAGTTGAAGCGCAGCTTTTACACCCTGGAAATGTTCGTGGAGCCTGGTGGCGCGCGCATGAGTTTCCGGTTCGTGCTCACCGAATGGGAGCGGGTGCGGCAGGTCCTCGCGTCGTACCTCACGGCCCAAAGCGAAGACCCGGAGCCGGGCCTGGAGCTGCTGCTGGACTACGGCACCGCGCTCGTGCTGCAAACCTACCAGGCGGGCGTTCGTACGCAGCGTCTGGACCTGCGGCCCTTCGTCAGCGTGAGAATCCAGGGTTACGAGCCGTTTGCCCTCTCGGCTTGGGACGGGATGACGGCTTTCCAGGTCGAAAACTCGCCGGCTCGGCTGGCCAAGCCCGATGACTTTGAAGAATGCCTCGAACAACTGACCGCCGCGGGTCCACTGGTCTGGACGGCGCTCCTCAACTGGGCCGGTATCGAAGCCGAAGCGCTGACGGGCAACTTGCTGCGGCCAGGCGAGCGCGTGAAGCTTTTTGCCAGCTACGAAAACCGGGAAGTCCGCGGTGAGTACGGGGCCTACGAATCCGAGCAGGATTTCTTTAAGGCTCAACCCGCTTGGCACAACCTGTCGGCCTTGGAACAATGGACCGATGAGCAAGGCTGGGACGCGCTGGATGAGGCCCTGGTCGCCCAGCGTCAGCAGGCAGCCGAGGCCGAAGCGTCGCACAAAAAACAGCGGGAACTGGCCTACCTCGATGAGTTCAACGCCTTGCTGAAGTTGGCCGAGCAGCAGAGCGAGCAGGAGCAGTTCGCCGCCGCCATCGGCACCCTGGACGAGGCGTTTGCCCTGGCCAGGCCGGAAGGCGTACTGGTTTTAGTTGACCGCGATGTGATTCACAACAACCACGCTTACTACTACTACCGGCTCGGGCAGCCCGAAACGGCCCTGCGGGAGCTGGACGAGCTGCTGGCCGACCGACCCGTCTGCGCCCTGGCGCACCACACCAGAGCCGAAGTGCTGGTAGCCCTCGGCCGCTACCCAGAAGCGCTGGCCAGCATCGAGCGAGCCATCAAGCTGCATAAATCAAGTAAAGCGATGCAAGCTTACCGGCGTGAGATTTTACAGCTGCTGAAATAGATAGAAAACAGGGTTGCACGCGTTCTTGGGCAGTTTGGGGGTCTATGCACAAGCTCGTCGCTCTTATGCGGCCTTTGCGGTGAAAAAACCGTTAGCTTGCGCCCGCATGAAACTTCTCTCCTGCCTCCTGCTGCTCGCCCTGGCCGCCTGCCAGCCCGCCCCGCCCGCCGCCACCACGGCCGCTGCCTACTTCCCCGCCGCCGAAACCGGCCCGGTGAAAACCGGCGGCGTGCAGGTGGTTCCGATAACCACGCCCCAGGGCACGTTCAACGTCTGGACCAAGCGCTTCGGCAACAACCCCCGCATCAAGGTGCTGCTACTCAATGGCGGGCCGGGCGCGACGCACGAGTATTTTGAGTGCATGGAGAATTTTTTGCCGAAAGAAGGCATCGAGTTTATCTATTACGACCAGCTCGGCTGCGGCAACTCCGACAACCCCAAGGACACCGCCCTGTGGAGCCTGCCGCGCTACGTGGAGGAAGTGGAGCAGGTGCGAAAAGCCCTGAAGCTCGACAACACCAATTTCTATCTGCTGGGCCACTCCTGGGGTGGCATCTTGGCCGCCGAGTACGCCTTCAAGTACCAGCAAAACCTCAAGGGCCTCATTATTTCGAACATGATGATGAGCTGCCCCGCCTACGGCAAATACGCCCAGGACGTGCTGGCCAAGCAGATGAAGCCCGAAGTGCTGGCCGAAATCCGCAAGATTGAGGCCGCCAGGGACTTCGCCAACCCGCGCTACATGGGCCTGCTCGAACCCAATT
>JANXUO010000611.1 GCA_025356245.1 Hymenobacter sp. | reverse complement strand
GTGGCCCAATCTTCGGTGTCGTCGCTCTCGTCTTCGTCGTCCTCGTCCTCGTCTGGTATGTACTCCGGGCTGGTGGGCAGCGGGTGGAGCGGTGCCGCCAGCGGGCGGGCCATTGCAACGGCCCGAAGGGGTTCTTGGGGTGGCTCATTGGCATTTTCGCGGTTGTAACGGGCTTTGCATGAACTGCTGCAAAATTGCTTGTCGGCGCGGCCCTCAATCGGGGTTTCACACCAGAGGCATTCGCGTACCTCGTTGGCAGGGTTGTAAGGCATAACAGGGTTGGTTTTAGTCGTCCGTAAGCGGTTGCGGACGGTTGTGGACAGATAAAGGGGGAATTATTCGGACGGTTCGGTCGGGTAGTCCCAGAACACCGGGTAGCCATCCGGTTCAGTCAAGGTCCAGCGCACGGGGCCGGTGGTCAGCACAACGGGTTGGGCAAAGGCCAGGAACTCATCGGCCAAATCCCAGTTGGGTGGGCGGGCTAGGTCGGGAGCTTCGAGGTCGTGGCGCACCCGCACCCGCAGCCCCGCCTTGCGGAGTTCCTGAGCGTAGGTTTCCCACTTGTCGATGGTTCCGGTGTCGGGAAACAGCAGCACCTCGCGGCCCCGTAGGGCCGCCACCACGTCGGGCTGCTTGAATTGTGGAGCGCCGCAGCCGCCCGTGGCCAGCCACAGGTAAGCGGGCAGATACACGGCGCACACGACGGCCGTTTTTTCGGCTTCTACAATGGCCACCGGCCGCTTTCTGTCCAGGGCCAGCAGGTGCTGCCCAAACAGGCACTGGCGCAACTGGTAGCCCGTGCCCCGCAGCTTGGTATGCGCCCATTGGGGCGTTCGTTCGCGCCCGTTAGGCCACTGTTTCAGCCGTTTCAGGGTGTCGGCATCGTAGTGAATGATTTTGCCTGTCCGCACCGCACCGCTCTCGTCCACCTGCCAGAATACGGTGCCCCCGTCCTGACTGGTGCCGACATAGTAGCGGCGGGCCAGCGACAGCGCCACGTCCTCGGTCAGCAACTCCGCCAAGCCATGCACGAAGGCATTGCTGGCGTAGTGCCCCAACGACCGCTCCATAACTTGCCAGGGCAAGGTATCGGCCGGGCGTTTGGGGGGCAGCGGCTTGTGCCAAACCGGGGCTGCCCAAGTCGCGCCCGCAGAATGTGCAGGGTTGTCGGCGAAGAACTGCTTGGGAGGGTAGTGATACCCGCACCCGGCCACCCGATTGCAAATGCCTACTCGTTCGTTCACCGGCTCGCCGGTTTGGGTATCGAGGTAGCGCGTGAACTGGTGCGGTTTCTCGCAGGCTGGGCACGGGTAGCGGCTGGCCCGGCCTGTGTAGCGTTGCAGCGCAAACGGGTGATTGTTCATGGCTGCAACGTGGGTGAGTCAAACTTTTTAAGCAGCTTCGACACCGCGCTCTTGTCGGCGTAGCCCAGCGCCAGGGCTATGTCGGTCAGGCTGTGCTTCGCCTCGCGCATGGCCACTGCCTTGTCGTATTTTTCCTGGGTGTAGCCGGTTGTTCGCTCGTTGGCTCCCGCGTCGCCCAGGTGCGGGCCTTTGACCAACGATTCCAGCGGCTGCCGCTCCCCGGTGGCCTGAAAGGTCAGGTCGTTGTCGAAGGTCAGCACGTAGCTGTTTTTCTTGTCTTCCGGCCCCAGGTAGTTTCCTTTCAGGATACAGAGGTGGCGCTTTTCTGAATACACCGGGTCGGCCCGCAATTCCATTACCATCCGCATCTTGGCCTCGAATGCCTGCGAGCCAACTACGTGGTGCTTCGACGGCACTTGCTCGTCGCGGTACTTGCCAGTGTGGTGCAGCAGCACAATCAGGCAGTCGTGCCTAACGGTGAGTTGGTGCAATGGCTTAAAAAACGCCCGCACAAACTGGCTGTCGTTGAGCCGCCCTTCAAACAAGTCGCTGAACGCATCCAGCACAATCAAATCCACCGGGTAAAGCGAAAGCAGTTCGTCAAGCTGGTTTACCAAGTCATCGGATTCAAAGAGGTAGAATAGCCGCTCGTAATCGTCTAATCCACTATTTCGGCCCCGTATCTGCTTCCGCATGAGGTAGCTCAGGCTGCGTTGGTCGTCTTCGGTGCTCACGTACACCGCCCGCCTGTGCGTTAGGCTGAGGGGCATATCCAGAAAAGTGTCATCGCCGAGGGCAACCGCCAGCGCGAGTTGCCGCAAGAAGGCCGATTTGCCGGTGTCGCTGCTGCCCACCAGGGCCACCAAACCCGTCTTGGGCAAAATGGGGCCGAGCAAGGTGGGCAGCTTTTCGTCGCTGCTTTCAAGCAGGCTCCGTGCCGTGATGAACTTGCCGTGGCCGTTGGCTTCCAACCGGCCACGGCCTTCCAGGCGCTCCGACAACGCGGCGGGGGTGAGGCAAGCCCGCCCGCCCTCTTTGAGGTTCGAGCTAAACATGGCATTTTCCTTTCAAGGTTGGGAAAACGCCGCGCTGCTTCAACTCAGCATCAACAACCGCCTGCGATGGCTTGGCCGTTTTGTCGAAATGAGCATTCAGCTCACCGGCATCGAACTGAATGGCCTTGCCAACGCGGCGCGTCGAAATGACCCGTTGCGACGACAGCCGGTAGAGGTAGGACTTGCTCACCCCGTGCCGTTCGGCCGCCTGCGCTATGGGCAGGT
>JANXUO010000606.1 GCA_025356245.1 Hymenobacter sp. | reverse complement strand
TTTGTCAATTGTTCTGAACGCCACTTTCATCATCGTTACCGTACTAAGGCGATAGCCAAAGGCTCGGGGTAACCCGAGCCTTTACCAGCCTTAAACGAACCTATTTTAAGTCCTACTGCAGTGAGTGAAAACGCAGAACTAGAAGAACTTATCCGTCGTGCTACGGCGCCTGTCGGGGGCACCGAAGCGGCTACACTGCCGCCCGTCGGGTCACCAAATGCTGTCGACGACGACGACGACGGTGCCAGCCTGGATTTAGCGACATTGGTGCTGGTGGCCCGTCGCAGCCTACTCTGGATGCTGATACTCATTGGTTTGGGCGTTACGGCCTCTTGGCTTTACCTGCGCTACACCAAACCGGTTTACAAGTCTTTGTCGGTACTGAAAATTGACGAGCGTTCGGATGCCAACGACTTGGGATTGGGCAAAGCGGCTCCGGTGGCCGACAAGCGCACCAGCAAGCTAGCCGGAGAAGTTGAGTTGATTAAGTCTGGTATTATTTACCGTCGGCTGAAAGACCTGCTAGCGCTCGATGTGAACTACTACGCTCAGGGTACGGTACTGGAAAACGAGATGTACGGCACCTCCCCTTTCACGGTGACGTACAAGATAAGCGACAGTAACTTTTTCAACCGTAAGTTCAATATTGATTTCACAGGCCCTCAAACCTTTAAACTTAATTTTGTGGGCAAGGGCCGTACCCTCAAAGGCAACTACCGGCTCGAACAGCCAATCGTTGCCCAAGGCATCGAATTAGTAGTACATGGTTCGTCTGCTCTGAACGAATCGGCCCGCACTCAGGAATACCACTTTACCATTCAGGACGAGGGCACGGTAAATGCCTTTTTGGACCGTAACCTATCGGTGGAAATTCTGAACCCGGAAGCTAATACCATCCAGATTGCCTTTACCGACTTCAGCGCCAAAAAAGCGCAGCATATTGTTAACAAGGTAGACTCTATCTACCTGGAACAAAAGCTGGCACGCAAATCGGAGGCCACGGCCCAGACGTTGCGGTTCTTGGATGAAATGTTGCGGGATAACCGGGGCAATCTGCAATCGGCCGAAGACCGGCTGCAGGGATTCGTGCAACGCTCGAAAACCTTTGATGCGCGGGCCGATGTAGCCACACTGAGCACCAAGCTAGAGGCCCAGGAAGAACTTCGCCTCAAATTAGGGCAAAAGCTGGGCTTGTTGGAGGAGATTGCCCGGATGGTAGTCCAAGGCGCGCTCACACGCACCGAAGACCAGAGCATAGAACAGAGCATTCCGGGGTTGGCTGGGCTTGATGAGCCTTTGCTAAATACGCAATTGAGCGAACTTAACAACCAGCAATGGAACCTGCGCCGCCTCACCCGCTCGTACAAGGAAACGACCGAGGCAGTGAAGCAACAGCAGGCATCGCTGGCGTTTACGCGCACTAATATTCGTCGGCTGCTAAATGAAAGCCAAAAAGTTGCCCGTGCCGAACTCAATTTGCTCGACCGCAAGCGGGCCGAAATGACCGCACAGCTCAACAGCCTACCCGAAAAGGAGACGTCGCTGTCGCGCCTCAAGCGCCCGCTCGACCTCTACGAGAAAACGTACCTGATGCTGATGAATCGCCGGGTCGATTTCAACATTGAAAAGGCCGGCACCATTGCCGATTTCCAGATTTTGAGTCCCGCGTCGCAGTCGGAGCAACCCATCTCGCCGGTGAAGTTGATTGTGTACGCCGTGGGGCTGGCAGGCGGCATTTTGCTAGGCTTGGGCCTGATTGCCGTGCGCTACCTGATGCACAACACTGTGACCAACATGCGCGAGCTGGAGCGTAACTCGCATGCTTCGATGCTGGGGGTGATTCCGACGTACGACAAGGAGAAAATGGATGTGTCGCGCCTAGTAGTGGACAAAAACCCCAAGTCAGCCATTTCCGAATCTATCCGCTCCATTCGAACGAACCTGGACTTCATCAGCTCATCGAAAAATAAGCGGATGATTTCGGTGACGTCCACGATTTCGGGTGAGGGCAAGACGTTTGTAACGGTGAATATGGCGGGCATCATTGCCTTGTCGGGGCAAAAGGTAGTCATTTTGGACCTTGACATGCGCAAGCCTAAAGTGAACCTCGCCTTTGGGGCCGAAAACACGAAAGGCGTAAGTACCATCCTCATCGAGCGCCACACCGTAGCCGAATGCATTCAGCCGACTACCATCGAAGACCTGCAATTCATCTCGGCCGGGCCAACGCCGCCCAACCCTTCGGAGCTCATCCTGAGCCCACGTTTCGATATGATGATTGCCGAGTTGTTCAAGACCTACGATGTGGTGATGATTGACACTCCGCCTGTGGGATTGGTCACCGATGGCATCCTCATCATGCGCAAGGCCGACATTCCGCTGTATATCATGCGGGCCGATTACTCGCGCAAAGCCTTTATCAAAAACATGAACCGCTTGATGAAAGCCAACAACCTGACCAAGATGTGTACCATCCTCAACGATGCCAGCTCGCGCGGCCAAGGCTATGGGTATGGCTACGGGTATGGTTACGGGTATGGCTACGGGTATGGTTACGGTGCTTACGGCCAGGGCTATTATGAGGAGGCTCCCAAGGAACTGACCTTCTGGCAGCGGGCCGCCCGCTTCTTCAACTAACAAACTTGCGGAGCAGTGAGGTAACTACTTCACTGCTCCCACGCCTACTACCATATCCCTTCACCGATGGCTTTCTGGCAACGCTTGTTTGGAGGCTCGGCGGATTCGGCAACGCCAAAAGGCAGTGCCGCACCCGCCTATGGAGCGTTTGCCGCGCTGGTCACCGATATGCACTCGCACGTGCTACCAGGCCTCGACGATGGGGCCGAAACAATGGAACACGCGCTGGCACTGCTACGCGAGCTGCGCGAAGCCGGTTTTCGGCGGCTGGTGATGACGCCCCACATCATGGGCGACTTTTACCGCAACACGCCCGAAGGCATTCGGGCCGCCTTAGCCAAACTGGCCGAAGCCGCCGAAGCGGCGGGCCTCAGCGATGTAGCGCTGGCCTGCGCCGCCGAGTATTACCTCGACGAGTTTTTGGGCCGCAAGCTGACCGATGGCACCGAGATGCTGACCTTCGGCGGCGAGCACCGTTACCTGCTGTTTGAAACCTCGTACATGAACGAGCCCCTCAACCTCAAGGAGATAGTGTTTGAGTTGAAGGCGCAGGGCTACCGCCCCGTGCTGGCGCACCCCGAACGTTACACCTACCTCTACGGCCGATTGGATGAGATTGTAAAGCTGCGGCAGGAGGCCGGCGTACTGCTGCAGGTAAACCTCAACTCGCTGGCGGGCTACTATTCCGGCGCCGCTCAAAAGGTAGCCGAAGAATTGATTGACGGTGGCAACGTGGACTTTGTAGGCACCGACGCCCACCACCAAAAGCACCTCGACACCCTCCTTCGCAGAGTGGCTCATATGCCGCACTTTCAAAAGCTGATGGCGTTGCCGCTGCTGAATAAGGAGTTGGGTTAAGCAATGATTAATGTGCTATAATAGCGCTGACCACCAAATACTTGGCAAATCTGAACTCCTGACTTATTTCATTGCTCATCTCCAATTGCTCGTTGCGTCCAACTTCTAACTCCAAAAAATGCTCTTCGTTACCGGTGGAACGGGCTTGATTGGCAGTTTCTTGCTGCAAGAGTTGCAGGCGCGCGGGCTGATGGTGCGGGCGTTGCACCGGGGCGCGGTGCCACCGGCGGTGGCCGCCATGGCGGCCGGCACCGAATGGGTGCAGGGCGACCTGCTCGACACCGAGTTGCTGCACCAGTGCCTGACGCCCGACGTGACGCACGTGCTGCATTGCGCCGGGCTGGTGTCGTACGCGCCGCAGGATGAGGACGCGCTGTTGGCCATCAACGTAGCGGGTACGGCGGCCGTGGTGGATGCCTGCCTGGCCCGGCCCAGCTTGCGGCTGGCGCACGTGTCGTCGGTGGCGGCGCTGGGCGCGATGGGGGGCAAAGCCGCGGCCGGCGCGCTGGCCGCGCCCGTGGTAGCAGACGAAACCGCAACCTGGGATTTGGGCGCCGCACACGGCGCTTACGCTACCTCTAAGTACCTAGGAGAGTTGGAGGTGTGGCGTGGCGTGGCCGAAGGCTTATCGGCGGTGATAGTGAACCCATCGGTGGTGTTAGGGCAGGGCGACTGGGGCCGTAGCAGCACCCGCCTGCTGCGCTACGCCGCGCAGGAACACCGGTTTTACACACCGGGGCTGGTAAATTTTGTGGACGTGCGCGACGTGGTGGCGCACTTGCTGCACCTGGCGCTGGCGCGGCCCGACCTCAGCGGCGAACGGTTCTTGTTGAGTGCCGGGGCCCTGCCGCTGGGCAATTTTTTGGCTGCTGCCGCCGCCGACTTTGGCAAAAAGCCGCCCACGGTGGCCGTACCCGACTGGGCCGCCGAAATTATCTGGCGCTTCGAGCACGCCCGAGCGGTGCTGACGGGAGCGCGGCCCCTCATCACCAAAGACACCGCCCGCGCTGGCCGGCGGCCCATTCGTTACGACGGGCGCAAGGCCGAAATTGCCACCGGCCTCCCCTACCGCCCACTGGCCGAAACCATTGCCTGGAGCGTGGCCGGCCTGCAAACCCTGGCCACGCAGCCGCAGTAAAACCTGACACCTCCGCCTGCTGGCAATTTTGGCCCGGTTTTGCACGGATTTTTGTCCGTTTTGTTGTTAATATTGACAAAGGGAAAAGGTGTTGCCGCCAAACGACGGCCTACCCCCGCCGCTGGCTCGCCCGCCGCTACCCTTTTTACCCTAAGCATGACGCTATGCCGCGCTTTATGAACGAACATTTTGAACACCACCGGGCCATGCTCGACACCGTGCGCCGCTACGAACACATGGTGCGCCAGCAGGAGCCCATATTTTTCGACTTAGAAGATTTTGAGAACATCATCGACCATTACGTAACCAGCACCCGCTTTGAGGAAGCCCTGCAAGCCTGCGAGGCAGCCTTGGAACTGTACCCTTTTTCGACCGAGCTGCTGATTGACCGCGCCCAGGTAACGGCCATGCGCGGCGA
>JANXUO010000601.1 GCA_025356245.1 Hymenobacter sp. | reverse complement strand
GTGGCCCACGCCTACGACAAGGTGCCCGACAGCCTGCGCACCGTGCAGGCCCTGCGCCAGCTCGGGCGCGAGCTGGCCCCGCTGCCCGATTCGGTGCGGCGCGGGTTCGGGTTCCTCCCCGAGCTGGCCCTCATCGCCACCCAGGTGCGCAACTACCCGCTGGCCGACACCCTGCTCCGCACCCTCACGCGCCGGGCCTGGGTGCGCAACAACCCCACCACCTACAACTACCTCGACCACTACTACCTCAGCCAGGCCCGGCTGGACGTGTACGGCCGCCGCCGCCCGGCCTCGCCCTACCTCGACTCGCTGGGCCAGGTGCTGGCCCGCGCCGCCAACCCCCTCGACCGGCAGTATTACACCGACAACCTGGCCACGCTTTACGCCGCCGCCGGCCGCTTCGGCCCGGCCTACGCCTTCGTGCGCCGCAATCGCCTTATCACCGATAGCCTCAACAACAACGGCGGCGACCTCAACGATTTGCGCCGCTCGCTGGTGCAAAGCGAAGCGCAGCAGCGCCGGGCCGAAGCCCGCGCCCTGGCCAACCGCAACCGCGCCATCGGGGCCCTGAGCGCGGGCCTGGCCGTCATCAGCCTGCTCAGCTTTTACCTGTTCCGGCAGGCGCGGCGCGGCGTGGCGCAGTCGGTGCGCCTGGCCGGGCTCAACCAGCAGCTCGACGAGCAGGTGGTCCAGGTGGCGCTGCTGAACAAGGAAATCCAGCACCGCGTCAAAAACAACCTCCACATGGTGTTTAGCCTGCTGCAAATGCAGGAGCGCCGCAGCACCCACCCCGAGGTGGTGGCCCAGCTGCAAGCCGCCCGCCTGCGCGTGGAGGGCATCGCGGCCCTGCACAACCAGCTCGCCGACCCCGCGGCGGGCCTCGACCTGGGGGCTTACCTCAAAACCATTGTCTCGGCCGCCGTGGGCTGCCTCGCCACCGACCAGCAAGTGGTGACGCACCTCGTGGTGCAGGCCCTGCACCTGCCCCCCAACCGCTCACTGGCCCTGGCCCTGGTCGTGAACGAGTGGGTCACCAACTCCGTCAAGTACGCCCACCCGGCCGGCGGCCCCCTCGAAATCAGCGTCTACATGCACCCCCACCCCACCGGGGTGCAGCTCGAATACTTCGACAACGGCCCCGCCGCCGCCGCTACTCCCGGCCCCGCCGCCACCCCCGCCAGCGGCCTGGGCACCCAGATTGTGGGCCTGCTCTGCCGGCAGCTCGGGGCCACCCTCGCCACGCGCCCCCACCAGCCGTACCGCTACGAGCTGCACATTCCGCTGGCTTCTTTGTAGCTACTGTACTGGCCGCTTCGAGGCCACCGCCATCAGCCCAAACAAAACATGGCCCCCAAAATCTCGCTCATCGTCGTCGAAGACGAAGCCCTCATCGCCGAAAACCTGCGCCTCACCCTCGAAGACCTGGGCTACGCCGTGCTGGCCACCTGCTACACCTTTGCCGAGGCCGAAACTGCCCTGGCCGCCCACCCCGCCGCCGACCTCGTGCTGCTCGACATCAACCTCGGCAGCGCCAACCCCGCCCACACCGGCCTGGCCCTGGCCCAGGGCCTGAGCGCCGCCGGCCGCCCCTTCGTCTTCCTCACCGCCTACTCCGACCTCGACACCATCCGCGCCGCCACCCGCCTGCAACCCAGCGGCTACCTCATCAAACCCTCCAACCCGGCCACGCTTTTCGCCGCCATCCAAACGGCCTTCGAGCACAGCAGCACCCGGCAGCTGGCGCCGGCACTGGCCCCGCTGCCCCTACCCCTGCCCGACCCCCGCACCCCGGCCCTGACGCCCGATTATTTCTTCGTCAAAAGCGGCACCCGCACCACCAAGGTATACTGGCGCGAGGTGGCCGCCCTCGAAGCCGGCAAAAACTACGTCACCCTCTTTGTGCCCGCCCTGCGCCTGCGCCACGCCGTGCGCGGCTCGCTGGCCGCCGTGCTCGAGCAGTTGGTGCCCGCCGCCCTGCGCCCGGCCTTCGTGCGCGTCAACCGCTCCACCTGCCTCCAGACCAGCTTCATCGACCGTTGCGACGACGCCTTCGTTTACTGCGCCGGCGAGCGCTTCGAGGGCAGCCCCGCCGTGCGGCAGCAGCTGCAAAAGCTGGGGAGCTGAAGTGGCGGGGTGGTGGGGTAGCGAGCACCCCGCCTCCCCCCGCCGTACCTTTACGGCCCCTCCCCCACCCACCCCGAAAACAAACCCCGTGCTGCACCCCGCGCTCAAGTGTGCGTCCGTATTCCTGTTGAGCACCGTCAAGTTTCTGGGCGGCCCGCTGGCCGGCGCGTCCATGAAACTGCCGTTCTGGGCCACCATGGGCCTGACGGTGGCCGGCATGATGACGAGCGTGTTCATCTTTTCGGGCATCGGGCGGCTCTGGATTCAGCACCGCCAGAAGCAGCGGCGGCTGCGGCGCGAGCCCATCTTTTCGCGGCGCTCGCGCAACATCATCCGGGTGTTCAGCAAGTTCGGCATGGGCGGCATTGCGTTTCTGACACCGGTGCTGCTCTCGCCCATCGGCGGCACCGTCATCGCCACCATGCTGGGCGTGCCGCGGACGCGCATCCTGTGGCATATGCTGTGGAGCGCCGTGCTCTGGGGCGGGGTGCTCACGCTGGCCAGCATCAAGTTCGGGCACCTTTTGCACCATTAGCCCCGTTTCAGCTAGCACAGTTTCAGCCTCAAAGCCCCACATGGACACTCGCATCCTCAACATTGACCCTGAAATACTGGGCGGAACGCCGGTATTCGCCGGCACCCGTGTCCCCATCAAAAACCTGTTCGATTGCCTGGAAGCCGGGCACACGATTGATTATTTCCTCGACGACTTCGACGGGGTGCAGCGCGAGCAGGTACTGCGGGTGCTGGCGATGTCGCAACGGCTCATCGAAAACGCAACCAGCATCCTGAATGAAAATTTTGCTTGATGAGTGCGTCACCAAGCACTTGAAGCGGCACTTGGCCGACTTGGAGGTCTTCACCGTTCGCGAAATGCAGTGGGGCGGCATCAAGAACGGTAAGCTCATGACGCTGTGCGTCGAACACGGCTTCGACGTGCTGCTGACGATTGACAAGAACTTGCAATACCAGCAAAACCTGGACAAATATGCCGTCAGCATCGTGGTGCTGAACAGCGTTTCGAGCCAACTCGAGGCCTTGATTGCATTTGTGCCCGCGCTGCGGGAGCAACTGGGTAGCTTGGAAAAGCACCGGGCCTACGTCATCGACAAAAACGAAGGAATGAAGCGGTAAGAAGCATTAGTTCAGGCGCGAGCCGTTCAACAAACAGTGGTCGGACGAAGCCCTTCGGGCGATTCGTCCGACCACTGCGGTTCCGACTCATTCTTCATTAAGCGCAGCGCCCCTACCGCTGGCCGCGCCGCTTCAGGGCCTTCGCGCCGGGGGCGGAGGCGCCTTTTTTGCCGGGGTTTTGCTTCGAGCCTTTCTGGCTTTTTTTCTGGCCCTTCT
>JANXUO010000596.1 GCA_025356245.1 Hymenobacter sp. | reverse complement strand
AAACCTGGTTTTGGGTGGGGTTGGTGATGAGCTTCGTGCTGCTGCTGCCGCTCCTGACGTAGCAGCAGGCAAACCCAGCCGGGGCCGGGCCGTTACACCACCTAAGCGGCGGGCACCGGGCCTTTTGCTGCGCCAGTCCTGAAATTTATGTTCCTAAAAATCAAACTGCTGTCCACTACCGCCGTCCTGGCGACGCTCGGGCTACTAGCCAGCGGCGGCCTGCCGGCACTGGCCCAGCGCGGCATTGCGCCGGCCGTGCCGCGCTTCACGGGCAGCCCCGAGTTGCGCCAGAAAGAGTTCAACGCCTTCGTCGTGCAAAACGTCAACCGGCGCGTGTACCTGAACCTGGGCTTTGCCAGCGAAGAAAGCGTGCCCATCGGCTACAAAGACGGCAACGCCGACCCCTTTTTCGAGGCCGGCCGCTACAGCTACTTTCTGACGTGCCAGGAACCCATGACGGCCCCCTGGACCACCCGCTGCCCCGGCTTGGGCTGGAACGCACAGCGCCGGACCCTGGCGGGGTATTTCCGCATTACCGAGCCGCGGGCCAAGCCCTTGCGTGCCAACCGCTCGTTCACCCTCACCCCCGCCGCCGCCGCCCGCTGACCTTTGGTGGGCCAGCCAATTCCGCCCAAACAAAAACCACCGCTGCGGGCGGTGGCTTCGAGGGTTGGAAGGGAGGTGCCGGTCGGCCCCGGCGTTATGAAGCAGGGCGGCCCGTGGGCCGGAGGAAGACGAGGTTATTCGGCGTCGCGGACGTCAATTTCGCGCGGCTGCCCTTCGGCGTTGAAGGGGATGCGCACTTGCAACGCGCCGTGGCGGTGCGCAGCCTCAATGCGCGACACGTCGAGGCGGTCGGGTAAGTCGATGGTTTTCACGAAAAGCGGGGCGGCCATGTCCGACGTGGTATCGTGGCGAAACTGGCTGAAAACGGTGAGCTTGCGCTCGTTGAGGACCACCCGAAAGCTCTCGGACGACACCGTGGGCATCGACACGTGGACGATTACGCCCTTAGGACGCTGGTCGATAGTTACCTGGGCTTCGGCCACGCCGCCGCCAATGGTGTTGAGCAAATCGAGCTGCGGGGCAATGTTGCGGATGAATTTGTGGCTGATAAGTTTCATAAGGATAGGGGCCGTGGTAAGGGCGGCTTCGGAGGGGGATTTGCAAATCGTGTACCAATCCGAATTGCGCGTTAATTCGGGTGAAAGACAGCCAGATTGACGCAATGTTTGGCAACCGGCGCCCCACATTCGGCCACTCTGGCGGCGGCGGCTACTCCCGCCAAATAAGGCCGCAATGGCCGCCGCCGGCCGCCGGCCCGCTTCAAAAACGGCTCGTGAGCCCGAAGTGAATTTTGGAAGCGCCCAGCGCAAACGGTAGCCCGCTGGCCCGTCCCACGGAATATACGAACTGAAACAGCCCGGCCGCCGTCCGAAAACTCAGGCCCGCGCCCAGGCCGGTGGGCTGGTCGGCGCTGCGGTCGGCGGGCAGGTCGCGACGAAAGTAAGCTTGGTCGGCAAAGAGAAACACGTACGAGTCGGCCCCGGTAAACTGCCGGAACTCCACGGTGCTCACGGCGTAAGCGTTGGTATAGTAAAAGTTTTCGTTGAAGCCCCGCAGCGAGTTGAGGCCGCCGAGGCGGTACAAGTCGTTGAGGTAGAGGCGGGGGTTGAAGATGCCCTCGCCGCGCAGGCGCAGCAGCAGCACACCTTGCTTGCTGGCCCGCAGGTAGCGCTCGGCCCGGAAAGCCGTGGTGTACTGCGTGGAGCGCAGCGGCACCCGGCGGTAAAGCGTATCGGTGATGGCGGAGTTGGGCAGGATGGTTTTGGTGCCCACCGCGCCCTGCACATTCAGGAGGTAGCCGCGGTGCGGAAAAAACAAGTCGTCGAGGCTGTTCCAGGCGTAGGTGAGGCCGTAGGAGTTGTACTGCGAGTCGATGTTGTCGGGCAGGCGCAGCAGGTTGGCGTAGGTAGTGCTGTCGTAGAGCAGGCGCGAGCTGCGCTGCTCGAAAAAGAAGCCCACCCGGCCGGTTTGCGCCGTGGGGTACGTCACCTGCAAGCGCGGGCGCAGGGTCAGGAAGGCGTCGTTTTGCCGGTACAGGTTGAAATTGCCGCTTAGCTCCAGCGGCGTGCCGAAAAAATTGGGATGTACGTACTGCACCTCAAATACTTGCGAGAGGGCATCGGTCTTGCGCCATTGCAGTCCAAACTGCTTGCCGCCGCCCTTGATGTTGCGCAGGTTGATGGTGACGTCGCCCGTAAAATCGACCCCCGACTGCCCGGCCCCGGTACGCGGCAACACGCCCACAATGGCATCGAACTGGTTACTGGGCCGGTCGTCGAGCAGCAAATACACCCGGGCGCGGCCCCGCGCAAAGCGCACTTCCGGCTCGGCCCGTAGCTTGAGGTAAGGCAATTGCCGCAGCAGCTGCGCGGCGGCCATAATGCGCTGCTGGCTGTACGGCTGGTTGGGAAAAATTTGCAGGTATTTGGTTAGAAACTGCTTGCGGGTCTTGGTGTTGCCCACAATTTGCAGCGAGTCGAACACCACCACTTGCCCGCGTTTAAGCACCACGCGCCCGCTTACGTCGTGCTCACCAATACGCAGCGAATCGAGCCCCACGGTGACAAACGGATACCCCTGATTTTCTGCTTCGCGGAGGATGTTTTCTTCGAGCCGCGCAAACTCGGCCGGCCGCAGGGGCTGGTTGCGGTAGAGGCGCTCGCGGTAGCCGGCCCGCGCCAGCAGGCCATCGCCGAGGTTGCCGTTGCGCAGCCGCGCCCACCGAAACTGCGGCCCCAGGTACAGGCGCACCCGCAACGAGTCGCGTCCCCAGCGCAGTTCATCGGCCGAAGCCGTGAGGTAGGCGTCGGCCCGCAGCGCCAGCAGCAGCTCCTGCACCTGGCGCAGGGCGGCCAACGAGTCGGGCGCGGCGG
>JANXUO010000582.1 GCA_025356245.1 Hymenobacter sp. | reverse complement strand
CTGGCCCAGCTTGGCCCGCACCTCGGCGTAGCCGGCGGCGATGCGCTGCTGGGTGGCGGGGTCTTCGAAAATCTTCTTTAGCTCGTCCACCACGTTGCGGGCGGTGAAGTCGCTTTGGATGAGTTCTTTTACTACTTCGCGGCCCGCAATCAGGTTTACCAGCGAAATAAACGGCACCTTGATGACCAGCTTGCCGATGGCGTAGCTCAGGGTGCTGGTGCGGTAGCACACCACTTGCGGCACCCCGAAAAGCGCCGTTTCGAGGGTGGCCGTGCCGCTCGTGACCAAGGCGGCGCGGGCATGGGCCAGCAAATCGAAGGTTTGGTTGAAGAGGAAGCGGATGCCGTTGCGCTCGAAGTGCGCGTAGTAGGCGCGGTCGAGGTTGTCGACGCCCGCCACCACAAACTGGTACTCCTGAAACGGGGGCAGCGCGGCCACCATCTCGTGCAGCATTTCTTCGATTTCCTGCTTGCGCGAGCCGGGCAGCACGGCAATAATGGGCCGGTTGGGGTCGAGCTGGTTGCGCTCGTAAAAGTCGGCCGTTGGCACAAATTCGGCAACGGCATCGGCCGTGGGGTTGCCCGAATAATCGACCTGGTAATTATGCTGTCGGTAAAATTCTTCCTCAAAAGGCAGAATCACGAACATCTTATCGACCCGCGCTTTTACCTGCTCGACGCGGCTGGTATTCCAAGCCCATATTTTGGGTGAGATGTAGTAAAAAACTTTAATTCCGAGGGCTTTGGCGAATTTCGCCACTCGCATATTAAAGCCGGCGTAATCGACCAGAATTAAAACGTCGGGCTGGTACTTAATTAAATCCTGCTCGCACTCTTTCAGGTATTTCCGAAACTTAAGAATACTGGTGGCCGCCTCCACGAAGCCCATAATCGACAAATCCTGGTAATGATGCACCAGCTCGCCGCCAGCCGCTTGCATCAGGTCGCCGCCCCAGCAGCGGAAGCTGGCCGCCGCATCGTGCCGCTTCAAGGCTTCCATCAAATGCGCCGCGTGGAAATCGCCCGAACGCTCACCGGCAATGAGGTAATACTTCATGGTTTATTGTTCGATTGTTGAATTGCTAAATTGTGGGTCGTTCTTGAAATTGGCAGCTGGCCACAACTTGGTGCGTTGGCTCAACAAGGAAGCAATTAGACAATTTAAAAAAAACAATTTAACCGAAATATTCGACGAAATTGCGGGGGGTTTCGTAGAGTTTCACGCAGTGCAGCTGGGCGTTAGAGATGGCCGGCAATTCGCGCGCAATTATTTCCCAGAAGGCGATGGCGAGATTTTCGGTGCTGGCCATTTTACCCTGCATGAAGGGCACGTCGAGATTGAGGTTTTTATGGTCGACCTGCTCGGTGACGTGGGCACGCAGCAGGTCGCTGAGGGCCTTGAGGTCGATAACAAAACCGGTTTCGGGGTCGGGGCGGCCTTTCACGGTTACAATCAAGTCGTAGTTGTGGCCGTGCCAGTTGGCATTGGCGCAGGGGCCGAATACTTCGCGGTTGCGCGCCTCGCTCCAGTTCGGGTTGTGGAGCTTGTGGGCGGCGTTAAAATGTTCCTGACGACTGACGTAAACCATGAGTGGCGGGCACTGTGCCCGGTTTGTTTTTGGGGGCTGCAAAGATACTAGGGCGGTTCTCGGGGCGGGGGCTTGGCTGGGAGCGGCCAGGCCCCGCTTGGTGGTACCGCCCTGCGCCGCTACCTTTAAACAAAAATTACTGCCCCTATGATAGTAGTTACCGGAGCCGCCGGCTTCATTGCCAGCTGCCTTGTCGCGCGCCTCAACGCTGCCAATTTCAACGACCTGGTGGTGGTGGACAACTTCGCGGTGGAGAAAAAGCTGCCCAACATCCGGGGCAAAAAGCTGCGCGAATACGTTGACCGTGAAGTGTTTTTTGAATGGCTCGACCAACACCACGAGCAGGTCGAATTCGTGTTTCACCTGGGGGCCCGCACCGACACCGCCGAGATGGACCCGGCCGTGTTCGACGTGCTCAACTTGGAATACTCGAAGCAAATGTGGCGGGCCTGCTGCCGCTACCAGCTACCGCTGGTGTACGCCAGCAGCGCCGCCACTTATGGCGACGGTCGCCTCGGCTACTCCGACCACGACGAGGCCTTATTCCCGCTCTACCACCCGCTGAACCCCTACGGTGCCTCCAAAAACGACTTCGACAACTGGGCGCTGGCCCAGCCCGAGAAGCCGTATTTCTGGGCGGGCCTCAAGTTTTTCAACGTCTATGGCCCCAACGAGTACCACAAGGGCCGCATGGCCTCGGTGATGCTGCACGCCTTTCGGCAAATCCAGCAAAATGGCTCGATGACGCTCTTCCGCTCACACAACCCCGCCTACGCCGACGGCGGGCAGATGCGTGATTTTGTGTATGTGAAAGACGTGGTGGACGTGTGCTTTTTCCTGCTGAACCACCGCAAAAACTCGGGCATCTACAACCTGGGCAGCGGCCAGGCCCGAACCTTCATGGACCTGGCCTTAAATGTATTTGACGCGCTGGGCCGCACCGCTGACATTCAATTCAAAGACACCCCCGAGGACATCCGCGACAAGTACCAGTACTACACCCAGGCCGACATGAGCAAGCTCGCGGGCATTGGCTACGCCCGACCGTTTACGGCGCTGGAGGATGGAATTCGGGATTATGTGCAACACTATTTGGTGACGGGCACGTATTTGTGACACTTTCTGACGAAGACACGCTTTGGCGAAGACAATTTCTGACGAAGACACGCTTTGACGAAGACGGTTTCTGACGGAGGGGGTTTTGGTGTTGGGTATTCGGTTTTTAGGTGTTGGGTGTTGGGTGTTGGGTGTTGGGTTTTTAATATCTATCCTAAATCCGAACACCCAATACCTGAAAACCCAACACCCAACACCTAAAAACCGAATACCAAAAACCAACCTTTCTTAATTTTATAATAATTTCTTCCCATGCCCCCTCCTCCTCACATCATCACCATCGTGGGGGGCGGTTTTGCGGGTACGGCGCTGGCCATTCATCTGGGCAGACTAGCTGAAAGTCAGAATTTTGAGATTCATCTGATTGAGC
>JANXUO010000573.1 GCA_025356245.1 Hymenobacter sp. | reverse complement strand
CCGCCGCGCCGCGCTTCGCCGGAACCCGGTAGCTGGGCCGGGCCCCCCGCGGCACCACGGCCGGGCCAGCCGGGGTTGTGGGAGCCGCCGGGCTGCCGTTGGCCGCCCCCGGTGCCCCAGCAGGCGCAGGCGCGGTGGCCGGGGCAGTTACCGGCGCACCGGTTCCGGTAGGGAGGGCAGTGGGCGCGAGCGTTTTTTCCTGGGTTGCGTCGCCGGCCGGGGCTAGTTCAGTGCCGCTGGGGGCGGCCTCGGGCGTGGGCATGGGCATTCCGCTGGGCATGGGCATACCGGCTGGCGCGGGGCCAGCCGAGCCACTGGGTGCCAGCTCGGCACCGGGCTTGGGCTTTTTCATCAGCCGGTTGGTTTCGGGCTCGATTGCGGGCGCGGGCGTTGGGGTCGGCGCTGCTGAGGGCGCAGGCGCCGTTTTGGCGGGAGGCGCCACCGATGCCGGGAACTCGCCTTCGCCGTAAATAATGCGCATTCGATTGTCAACCTCGCCCGGCCGGAACGCCGACACACGCGGCTTTTCCGTCGAAGCCAGCGCCCCGGGCAGCTCGCCCCGGCTTTGCTTGCCGTAGCTGTTGGCCAAATCGTGGGCCAGCGGTACCAGTGGACTGGTCGGGAAGGTCATGTAAAACTTCTCCACCGCCGCCTTGGCTGTCAGGGGCGGTTGGGTGCGCACCACCAGCAGCGTTTTGAGGTAGGCTATGCGGTCAGTTAGGTCGTTTTTTGGGTAGGCGACTTCGACCTCAGTCAGCGCGGTGCTGGCTTTGCGAAATTCCTGCTCCTTATAAAGCAAGAAAGCGGCATCCACCTTGGCCGCCACAGCCTTGTGTAAGGCCAATTCGTGTTCGCGGTACAGCGGGTCGGCAATTAGCTTGGCGTACACTGAGTTGGGAAAGTAGCGTTGCAGCGCGGCGGCGTACTCGGCTTGCTTTGTGGCGTCGGGTAGGTTTTTGTAGTGCAGGTACAGCAAATAATATGCTTCGGGCGCGTGCTTGCCCTGGGGGTAACGCGTCACTTCTTTCTGGTAGGTGGCAATGCCCTTGTCCAACTCCTTGAGTTGCTCCTTGTAGATGCTGCCCAGCGCGTAGTACGCGCCTTCGATGAGGGCATCGGAGGCCGCCAGCAAGTCGGCGTTGAGGGGCAGGGTTTTGCGGTATGTTTCTACCAGGGCGCGTTGCTCGGCGGCGGGGTCGGCGGCTTTGGCGTTGGCAATGGAGTCGTTTTTGGCCTTGGCAGCGGGGTTTTTGAGGTTATCGAGCGCCGTGCCCGCCCCGGCCTGGGCTAGGGGGTTTTCGGTGTTGAGGGCGTTGGCGCTTTGGGCTACATTGCGCCAGTTGTCAATCAGGCGGCGGTCGCCCCACTTGCGCCTAAAATCTGCCCGAGCGGTGCCCAGCGTAGCGGGGTTGTCGAAGTACCACTTGGCCCCGGCGGCCAGGGCCGTGGGGTCGAAGGCCAGCGGGTCGGGCGCAGTGCCGCCACCGGGCAGCATGGGCCGGGCGTTGCCCCCGGCAGCCTGCCGGGCAGCATATTCGGTTTCTTTGGCCTGGGTTTTGTCGACGGCGGCCTTGGCGGCGGCGGCCTTGGCCTTGGCCGCAATTTCGGCTACAGCATAGGTGTCCAAGCGTTTGTCAAGCTCGTTTTTGTCGAGCTTGGCCAGGGTTTGCAGGCTGTCCTGGGTTTCGACGATGGTGTACTGCTTGGCAAATTCCTGCAAGATGTCGCTGCGCTCCTTCACGGCCAGGTAGTTTTTCGACTCCTTGGTCATGCTTTGCACCGTGCTGTCGTAGTAAGCAGCGGCAGGGCGGTATTTCTGCAGGTTTTCGTAGTAGATGCGGCCCGCCAGCAAGTAGGTGTAGCTTTTTTGCGACCGGTTGGTAGTGGTGGCTTTGGCCGATTTACGCAGCAGCACCAGTGCCTCGGGGTAGTGTTGCTGGCGGTACTCGTACCGCGCCATCTCGTAGTAAATTTTGTCGCGGTACTCCTTGTTTTTGGGGTCTTGCAGCAGCTGGGCGAAATACTTATCGAGCCGCGCCCGGTCCTGCGCCCCCAGCTCCGACACCTGCCCCAGCATCAGCTTGGCAAAAAAATCCAGCTCATACGGCGGGTTGCGGGCCAAAATCTCGTTCAGCTGGTTGTACGCCTTTTTGTTCTCGCCCGCGTCTTGGTACAGCTGGGCCAGCACGTAGCGGGTGCGCGAGCGTTCGTCCTTGCCGTCAATCAGCGGGATGGCCCGCTCCAGCTGCGGAATGGCTAGCGCCGCCTGCTCCGTTTTGAGGTAATAGTCGGCGCGGGTCAGAAACAGCTCGCGGGCGTTGCGCTCCAGGCCGGTTTCCTTGTCGAGGAGGTTAGAAACCGATTGGGCGTTGTCAAAATCCTTGGTGGCGATGAACGAGCGCATCAGCCCCACCAGCGCCTCGTGCCGGGCGTTGGGGTCTTTGCTGGTGGTGTTCACGTACTTAAACGTCAGCGCGGCATCATCAAACTGCATTTGATAGAAGCGCGACCACCCCACCAGCAAGTAGGCGTCGTCCGTCCAGTCGGACCCCGGCCGGTGCTGAATTGGCATCGACGCCTTTTTGATAACGTCGTTCAACTCCGTCCGGTTGGCTTTTACGGAGGCCGAGTCCAGCGTCGGGAACAGCGGCAGCACCTCGTTGTAGTTGTTGAGCCGCGCCGCGTAGAGCTTGGTTTCGGTTTCTAGGAGCTTGGTGCGGGCGATGAAATACGCATTGTCGCGGGCGGCAATGTTATTCATCGTGTGCAGTACCAGGTTTTTATCGGAAGCGCACCCGGCACCGGCCAGCCCGGCCAGCAGGGCCAGCACCCCCACGCGGCGCAGTATCAGCAGTTGGTTTATCAAAGCCAATCGAATAAGAAAAGGATACTAATTCAGCCCGCAACGTACAAGCTGCCCCGAAATGTTCGGCCGCCCCGCCGCGCCAACGCGGCCCGACCGGTAAAATTACGTTATTGCCCCGGCTTTGTGGTTGGTGCCCTGCCGCCAGCCCGACGGCGGCCCTTTTCCCCGCCGCTACCTTTGCCCCATGGCTGCCGACCCTCCCAAGCCCGACACCCCCGCCGACCAGGCCAGCAACCTAGCCAAGTATTCTGGTATTGCCTTTACCATGCTGGCCATCATCGGCCTGAGCACCTGGGCCGGCATTTGGCTCGACGGGCATTTTCGCACCGCCACCCCGTGGTTTACGCTGGGGCTGATGCTACTGGGCTTGTTCGTGGCGCTTTACAACGTCATCCGCTCGCTGACGAAATAAGCGACAAAAGCCACTCATCCAGCCCCCTTTACACGTTTATGCCCCGGTTTCTGCTGCACCTTTTGCTTTTTACCTTGGCGTTGGGCCTCGTGCTCTACTTGTTGAGCGCCGGGCTGGGGCCGCGCGTTATTCACCCCCACACGGGGCGGGTGCTGGGGCTGATGGCCTTGCTCACGGGCGGCACGTATTACCTCACAGCGCGGGTGACGGCGGTGCGGGCCGACTATTTTATTGCGGCGTATTTCGGGGGGGTGGTGCTGCGGTTTCTGGGCTCGCTGCTGGTGCTGGGCATCTACTTATACCGGGCGGGCGGCACCCAAAATCCGGGCACGCTGAGCCTGCTGCTGGCCTTCTTCGCACTGTACTTTTTGTACGCCGGATTTGAAATCTGGGCTATCCTTAGTAACTTGCGCCCGTTTTCAAAATCAGGGTAATCGGAACGCCGTCCCCTTCCGCCACCTCCGCCCCTAAGTTTGCCTGAATGAAGCATTTACTGCTCGCCCTCTGTTTTCTCTTCACGTTGCCCTCATTCGCCGCCGAGCCCGAAACGGGCACTGCCGAGGGTGCCAAGTCCGAAACTTTCGACCCCGGCAAAGTCATCATGGAACACGTGGCCGACGACCACGAGTGGCATTTCGCCACGCTGGGCAACGAGCACACGGGCACCCATATTACGCTGCCGCTGCCTGTCATTGCCTACCAGCCCACGCACGGCCTGTCGATGTTTTCGTCGAGCCAGCTGCACGCCTCCGAAACCCACACCTACGGCACCGTCAAGCTCGAAGAAGGCAAGCTCGTCAGCACTGACGGCAGCAAGCTCTACGACTTTTCCATCACCAAAAACGTGGCCTCGCTCATGCTGAGCTGTGTGGTGTTGCTGCTGATTTTCACCACCGTAGCCAAGGGCTACCGTACCCGGCACGGGGCCGCTCCCAAGGGCATTCAGTCGCTGCTCGAGCCCATCATCATCTTCATTCGCGATGAGGTGGCCAAGAAAAGCATCGGCCCGAAATACGAGCGGTACATGCCGTACCTGCTCAGTATCTTCTTCTTCATCTGGTTCAACAACCTGTTGGGCCTCACGCCGGGAGCCGCTAATTTGAGCGGCAACATCACCGTGACGTTTATGCTGGCCATGGCCACGCTGCTCATCACGCTGTTCAGCTCCAACAAGTATTACTGGTCGCACATCGTGCGGCCGCCGGGCGTGCCGCTGTGGCTGCTGCCCATCATCGTGCCGGTCGAGATTGTGGGCATCTTCATCAAGCCCGTCTCGTTGATGGTTCGACTCTTTGCCAACATCACGGCGGGGCACATCATCATCCTGAGCTTCATCAGCCTGATTTTCCTTTTCAAGTCGGTTGCGGTAAGCCCGCTGTCGCTGGCCTTCGGCTTGTTTATTAGCATGTTGGAGTTGCTGGTGGCGTTGTTGCAGGCATACATTTTCACGCTGCTTTCGGCCATGTACATCGGCGGGGCCGTGGAAGACCACCACGACGCCGACTACCAAATGGGCTACGACGACGGGTCGGAAACGACCCACGCGGCCCACTAACTTCGTTTTTTTGCAGCAGAACGGCGGCGCTCCTCCCCCCCAGTCGTTTAGTTCCGTTGATTTTTTTACCCATTTTTTCTTTTTTGTATGTTGCTCTCTTTGTTATTGCAGGCCGTGGCCGCAAGCGGTGGAAATAACCTCGCTGTAATGGGTGCCTGTATCGGTGCTGGTTTGGTGGCGCTGGGCGCTGGTGTTGGCATTGGCCGCATTGGTGGCAGTGCCATGGACGCCATTGGCCGTCAGCCCGATGCTTCGGGTAAAATCCAGACGGTGATGCTGATTGCCGCCGCTCTTATTGAAGGCCTGGCCCTGTTTGCCGTGGTGGTGTGCTTGCTGGTGAGCTTCAAACTGTAGCACCACCCGCTTCGAGTTTAGCAGCCCGCTGGCGCGTCCGCCCCTCGCGGCGCGGCGCGGGCTGCTTTATTTAACTGATGGCTGTTAGCTGACAGCTAGTTCCACTCAAAAAGCTACTAGCTAAGGGCCGCATAAAGGCCTCGGCTATTGGCTACCAGCCAAAAAAATTATGGACTTAATCACCCCCCAACTCGGCCTGCTGTTCTGGCAAACGGTCTTGTTCCTGTTGTTGCTATTCATTCTCACCAAGTTTGCCTGGAAGCCGATTATGGCCAGCCTGCGCGAGCGCGAGGACAGCATCGAGAGCGCCCTGCGCATGGCTGACCAGGCCAAAATCGAGATGCAGCAGCTCAAGGCCGGCAACGAAAAGCTGATGGCTGAAGCCCGTCACGAGCGCGACCGCACTCTGGCCGAGGCGCAGCAAATGGCCACCCAACTTATTGAAACGGCTAAAACCCGCGCCACCGAGGAAGGCGGCCGGATGATTACGCAAGCCCGCGAAGCCATCCAAACCGAGAAAAACGCCGCCCTGGCCGAAGTCCGCAACACCGCCGCCCAGCTCTCGCTCGACATTGCCGAGCGCATCCTGCGCCGCGAGCTGACCGATGCCCCCGCCCAGCAAAAGCTGGTGGAGGACTACTTGAAAGACGTAAAATTGAACTAGTTGGATTTAGCTGTTAGCTAATAGCCGTTAGCTGTTAGCTTTTTGTGCCACGGCACGGGAAGCCACACATAACTGCCGAAACAGCTATCAGCTATCAGCTAACAGCTAACAGCTCAAAAGAATATGGCCAACCAACAAGTTGCTGCCCGCTACGCCAAATCGCTGCTCGACCTGGGGCAGGAGATGGGTACGCTGGAAACCGTGAAGCAGGACATGGACCTGCTGGCCGCTACCGTGGCTGGTAGCCGCGAGCTGCGGTTGTTGCTCCGAAACCCCATTGTGAAGCACGACAAGAAGCTGGCCATCCTGACGGCCATTTTTCAGGGCAAGGTGTCGGATTTGACACTGCGTTTCTTCACCATCCTTACCCAGAAAAACCGGGAGGATGTGCTGGAGTTTGTGGCCCCGGAGTTCAACAAAATGTACAACGTGTTGCGCGGGGTGCAAACGGCCAGCGTGACTTCGGCCGCGCCCCTCACCGAAGCGGCCCGGCAGGAGCTTAAGCGCCTGGTGACCCAGAAAACCGGTTTGGCGGACGTGACGCTCACCGAAAAGGTGGACGCCGAGTTGATTGGCGGCTTCGTGCTGCGCATCGGCGACCAGCAGATTGACGACTCGGTGCGCACCAACCTGCGCAAGCTGCGTACGTCGTTGCAAGAAAATACTTACCAGAACAAGATGTAGGGACGGGGGTGGCCTCTGCAAGGCTTGCCCCGCCCGCCCGTATGGACGACCCGGTGAGTGTCGTTCGCTTCAAATACCGTCCTAACCGACGGGCGGGGGCAAGCCCCGCCCCTACAACTACAAATCAAATGGCTGAAGTACGCCCCGATGAAGTGTCCGCCATCCTGCGGCAGCAACTCTCCAATTTTAAGTCCGAAGCCGAGCTCGAAGAAATCGGCACCGTGTTGCAGGTCGGCGACGGCGTGGCCCGCATCTACGGCCTGAGCAAGGCCCAGTCGGGCGAGCTGATTGAGTTTGAGAACGGGCTGCAAGCCCTGGTGCTCAACCTCGAAGAAGACAATGTGGGGGCCGTAATGCTCGGCGACTACGCCGAAGTCCGCGAGGGCTCGACGGTGAAGCGCA
>JANXUO010000555.1 GCA_025356245.1 Hymenobacter sp. | reverse complement strand
GGCTTGGTTGAGGGGCGAAGGGGCCAGCGCGGGCTGCTGCCACTGGCGGCGGAGGTCATCGAGTTCCATTAGGAGTTGGGGATTAAAATTGAGCGAAGTTTTTCTTGCACCCGGTGCATTTTCACCCGCACGTTGTTGGGGGTAATACCCAAGATATCAGCCATCTCATCGTAGGCCGGTCTTCCAGATAAAGCAATATGAACGCCTTATCCACTTCTGATAACCGACTAATGGCCCGGTAAAGGGCATCGCAGTCCTCGGCATCGGGGCCAGCAGCTGGCGCGTAAGCCACGGTTTGAGCTTCGATGTCGAGCGCCACCGACGCAGGCCGGCGGGTGCGCTGGCGCAGGTTCGAGATGGACACGTTCAGCGCGATGCGTTAGAGCCAGGTACTGAGCTTGGTATCAGCCTGTGGCACGTAGCGCGGCCAGGCCCGCCACAATTGCAGCACAATTTCCTGAAACAAGTCCTGACGGTCGTCGCTGTCTTGGCAGTACAGCCGAGCCACCCGCCGCAGCAGGGGTTGGTACTCGCGTAGCGCGGCGACAAAGTCAGCAGACGGGGCAATTGCCATGCAGGGTAGGGGTTTTGGGCATTATATCGCGGGGATAGTCACGGCATTACAGCACCCGCAAAACATTATTGAAGTCAGGCTGACAGCGCACCGGATTTTAATTTGTGAATCAGATACTTACCCCATTGCTCAACAGCCCACAATGGCCGCCGCTGCTACCCACACGGCCCGCACGTTTTGGCTCGACCCCGGCGGCTGGGCAACAAAGACCGAGCTGTAATCTTCTGGCTTCAAACGCGAAAGAGCCTACCCTCCCTTGCGGAAAAGCAGGCTCTAAAGGACGATTTCGACCTAGGATGGCCAGAAACCCGCCAGTAACCGGCGCGGGCCTGGAGGCCCACGCCATCCGCGCAGCATCAGCATGAACGCTGATGTTGCGCGGATGACCCTACTTTGATGGTTGCGACAAGTTGTTTCTGTTTTCTTGTTGCTTACCAAGCAAAAGCAAGAGACAAAGGCACTAGTTTCAACAACGGCTGCGTAACAGCAGCAAACGCATGACACGAGCCGTGCAAGTGCCTGTCATTGAACAAAAAAATTGACAAGCATCCACTAAAGCCCTGCTTGGTTTACTCAACCACCAGCTTTTTCACCACGTTGCCGAAGGTGGTGGACAAACGCAGCGCGTACACGCCGGTCGGCACGCCTTCGAGCGGCAGCTTGTGGGCCAGCGGCCCTTGCGCCGGCAGCGCAAACGTGCGGACGGTACGACCCAGCGCATCGGTCAGCACCGCCGTGTGGGCGGTGCGGCCCAGCGCAGCGGGCAGTTCCAGCGAAGCCCCAGTTTTGGCCGGGTTGGGGTACAGGGCCACTTGCGCGGCCAGGGCAGCCGGGGCGACGGCCAGCGGGCCGGCGCTGGGGCCAAACACCAGCTCGAAGCGACTGGCGCTGCTGGTGCTGCCCAGCGTGAAGGCGTAGCGGGCCTGGGCACGCAGGTCCACGAGGGCCCCGGTCTGGCGGTCGTGCAGGTAGGCGCTTAGGCCGCCCAGGTTGTGCAGAGCGGCGGCGGCGAGGGTGTAAGCCCCGGCGGCCGGCACCCGCAGCGCGAGCGGCACCGTAACCGTGCCCGTGGGCACGGGGCGGCCATCAATGGCCAGCTCCTGACCGCCGGCCACCGTGGCCAGGTCGAGGCCGCTGGGGTTGGCCAGCTTGGCGGCATCAAACTCAGCATCCACTTGGTTGGTAGCGCCTTGCTCGAAATAAACGGTGGCTGCATCGGCGGCAGCCGGGCTGCTGGCTTGCAGGGCCAATTGCACTTGGGGCCGGAGGTCGGCCCCGCCGCGCCGGAACACCTGGGCGTTAGGGGCCGTCAGGCGGTGGGCGTTTTTGAAGGTGAGCGTGCCGCTGGTCTGGCCCGGCGTCACGCGCACGAAGAAGGTTTGGCCCAGGGCCACGAGCGGGTTGCCCACGCCGTTCACGGAGCTGCGGTAGTTGCCCACGTAGGGGCCGGTGCTTTCAAACACGTACATGGCCGCGTCGAGGTTGGGCCGGTCGGCCGGCACCACCAGTGAGAAGTCGATGGGGGCCGCGTAGGGGTTGCCCACCAGGTGCAGGCCGCTGATAGCGGCCGTGGCCCCGCTGTTGCGGGCCAGGGTCAGGGCCTGGTTGCCGTTGTTGAGCGGCCCCACGAAGTCCACCTTCTGGCTGGCGGCGATTTGTACGGTGTAGCCGCGGCCCACCACCAGCGGGCTGCTGCTGGCGGCGGGCGAAAACCAGCCTTTGTCGAAGCCCACCAGGTTGTTGGTGGCCGTGGCTATCCGGCTCTGGTCGTAGCCGAGCACCGTCGGGAAGGGCGTTTCGGTCAGCGGCGTGGCCGAGGCGTTGTAAGTCGGGTTCACCACGGGCGCAAAGCCCGTCGTGGTCGTCAGGTCGGCCACCGTGGAGCCGCTTACCGGCGACGAGTAGTGGCGGTAGCCCAGGCCCGCGTTGGGGCTGGGGCTGATGTAGCGCTGCACCGTGGTGCTGCCCGTCACGTTGCAGTTGGCGTCCTGCACCACCAAGGCCGTGCCCGAGGCGTTGGAGAGCAGCGTAAGCTGCCCGTTGCCGTCGAAGGTCGAGTTGTTGCGCACGGCCAGTTCGACCTGCACGGCCACCGGCACCTGGCACTGAAGGCTTTCTCCGCCGCCGCGCTCGCCCAGCGTCACCGTCTGGAAGGTGAGGCCCGTGGTGCCGTTGATGAGGTGCGACGGCCCGCCGAAGCCAATTTCGCTGGCCGGGTCGAGGGTGAACGTCGCGCCGTTGTTGGTCAGGTTTTGTTGAATGTACAGTTCCGAGGTAGCGGCCTGCGTGAGCGAGGTGCCGCTGCCCAGCGTCACGCTGCCGTTGGCCGTCAGGTCGGCCCCAGCGGCCAGGCGCAGGTGGCCGGGGCTGGTCAGGGTGATGCTTTTGCACACAAACGTGCCCGTGACGAGCGGCTGGTTGGGTGCGCTGCCGATGCTGACGTTGGTGATGGCCGCCGGCACCTGGTTCAGGCTCCAGTTGCCGGGCGTGTTCCAGTCGGTGCTCACGGTGCCGGTCCAGCTCAGGGCGGCTGGCGGGGCGGGCGTGTAGGTGATGTTGAACTGCGGGGCGGCGGTGTTGCCGTTGCTGGCCGCATCGGCCGCCACGTTGGCGGCCACGTTCACCGTTACCGGGCCGTTGCCGGCCGGCGTCACGTCAAAGGTGTAGGTCGGGCTGCTGCCGCTGAAATTGCTCACCGTGCCGTTGCTCACGGTCACGTCGCCGGCCACAAAGCCGGCCACGAACTCCGAGAACGTCACCGTCACCGGGATGGGCGAGGTGCCGGTCGGGCTGGTGGCGGTAGAGGTGATGCTGACCGTCGGGGCCGTGGCATCCACCGTGAACCCATTGGTGTTGCTCGTGGCACTCACGGCCTGGCCGCTGGTCTGGGCCGTGGCGTTCACCGTGTGGGTAGCGTCGGTCAGGGCCGTGGGCTGGGTTAAAGTCCAGTTGCCGCCGGCCGTAGCAGTAGTCGTGCCGATGGAACTGCCATCGACATACACCGTCACAGTGCTGTTGGCCGGGGCCGTGCCCGCGTAAGTGGGCGTGTTGTCGTTGGTTAGGGTGACGTTGGCCGGCGAGGTCACCACCGGAGCCGCCGTCACCGGCTGGGTGTAGGTAATGCTGAACTGACCAGCGGCGGTGTTGAAGTTGCCGGCTCCGTCCTGGGCCACGTTGCCCGGCACGTTCACCGTCGTCGCCGTGCCCGACGTGGTCGGCGTCACGTTGAAGGCGAAGACCGTGCCCGGACTGGTGCCCGCAAAGCCCGAAATCGTGCCGTTATTCACCGTCACGTCACCGGCCACGAAGCCCGTCACGTTTTCCGAGAACGTCACCGTAAACGGAATCGGCGAGGTGCCGGTGGTGCCGCCGTTGGTGTTGCCCGTGCTCGTGATGGCCACCGTGGGCCGCACCGAGTCCACCGTGAAAGTGTTCGTGTTCGAGTCGGCGCTCACCGCCGTGCCGCTGGTCTGGGCCGTGGCCCGCACCGTGTGGCTGCCCTGGGCCAAGGCCGTGGGCTGGGCGATGGCCCAGTTGCCGGCCCCGTCGGCCGTCGCTGTGCCGGGCAGGGCCGTGCCGTCCACATACACCGTCACGGTGCTGCCGGCCGGGGCCGTGCCCGCGTAATTGGGCGTAGTCGTGTTCACCCGGCTGCCGTTGGCCGGCGTAGTCACCACCGGGGCCGCCGTCACCGGCTGGGTGTAGGTGGTGCTATACTGCGAAGCGGCCGTGTTGCCGGTGTTGTTGGCATCCTGGGCCGCGTTGGCGGCCACGTACACCGTCACGGGGCCGTTGGCCGCAGGCGTCACGTTAAAGGTGTAGGTCGTGCCCGAGCCCGAGAAGCCCGAGACGGTCCCGTTCCCCACCGTTACGTCCAAGGCCGTGAACGTCGTACCCACGCTCTGCGAGAACGTCACGGTCACCGGAATCGGCGAGGTGCCGGTCGGGTTGCTGGCCGTGCTCGTGATGCTGGCCGTCAGGGCCGGGGCCGTCACCGCGAACGTGGCCGAGGTGAAGGTGCTGTACGAACTGGAGCCCGGCTGGATGGTGCCGATGAATACCCCGTTGAGGAACACGTTCAGGATTTGGTCGAGCGTGGTGCAGCACACGCGCTGCGCGGCCTGGAAGCTCACCGTGTAGTTGCTGCCCGTGGGCACGGCCAGGTTCTGCTGCAGCTGGCCGTTGCCGCCGCTGCTTTGCACGAAGGCCACGGCAATGCCGTTCGGAATGGGCGTCACCGGGGTGAAGGCGCTGCCCGACTCGGCGCTGCCCGCCGGGTTGCTAAAGGTCCAGCCGGTGCCCGTGGGAGAATAGCCGAAGTTGCCATTGGCCAGCGGGGCGTGGTATTCGAAGCTGCCGTTCCGCAAGGCGTTCGCAACGGGCGCGCCGCCGCTGAGTACCCGCACCGTGTCCACGAAAGCCGTGACGTCGCTGCCCGTGCCGCCCGCGCCCTGAATGGTCAGCTGGGGGGCAGCCGCAAAGCTCTTGGTGATGGTGTAAACTTCACCCGAAGTGTAGGGCACGTTCGATACCGAAGGCGAGAGGCCCGTGCTGTTGGCCACGTTCAGGCGCAGAGTGCCGGTGCCGGTGCCGGTGTTCACCGTCACGGTATAGGTAGTGCCCGAGCCACTCGCGCTGCTTATCGAGGCACCGGTAACGGTAGCGCTCGGCGAAGTCACCGTGAAGTTGCTAACCGTTACGCCCGTCACGCTGGCCGCGAAGACCACCCGGTAGCGCACCTGGGCCGTGGCCGTGGGCGAAGGCGTCAGGCGGGTTACGGATGCTACCGTCGTGGTCGTCGGCTGGGTAATGGTGAAGTTGCGCGTAGCCGTGCAGCTGTTGGCATCGGACACGGTCACAGTGTAAGTGGTCGCGCTCAGCCCGCTCACGATGTTCGTGCCGTCGCCCGTGGGGTTGCCGGGGGTCCAGTTG
>JANXUO010000537.1 GCA_025356245.1 Hymenobacter sp. | reverse complement strand
GTTCCGGGAGGAACTGGCCGCTTTTTTGGTCGGGGTTTTGCCCCAACTAAAACCTAGCGGCTGCGCAAAGCATCGCGGATTTCCATTAGCAGCAGTTGGTCTTTCGATGGGCCGGGCTCTACGACAGCTACTTCCACGGGGGCTTTCTTCAGGCTGTTGGCCCCTTTCACAATCATGAAGATAATGAAGGCCAGAATGATGAACCCAATCACGGCGTTCAGGAACAAGCCTACTTTCATGGGGCCGAGCGTGATGGCCGAAAAGTCGGGTTTGCCGCCCACCATGCCTATGAGCGGCATGATGATATCGTCGGTGAGCGACTTAACGATGGCCCCGAACGAGGCCCCGATGATGACACCAACGGCAAGGTCGAGAACATTGCCTTTGGAGATAAACTCCTTGAATTCGGAAACGAGGCCCATAAGATTTGGAGGGGGTTTTGGTGAAAAAGCGGGGAGAGGACTAATCAGCAGAACCATTGGCTGGTTAAATGCAAAGAACGAAAACAATAGCAAGGTCTGGCTACTGACTGTAGTACAAAATTGGTTGTCTGCTCACGTAGTAGCGCAACCTATTCGGTCAAGCAGGGCGCTGGCGGTGCCAACGGGCAGCGAGGGCCGACGAACCCTGGCGGTATCTTTGGCCCCCAAACCTCAACTGCTGCTGCCCAACCCATGCTCCCCACTTTCGCCAACCTGCTCTACGAGCTCGACGCCGCCAGCGGCATCCTCACCCTCACCGTCAACCGGCCCACCAAGCTCAATGCCCTCAACGCCGCCACCATTGCCGACCTTGATGCCGCCGGGCAGGCGGCCCTGGCCGACCCGGCCGTGCGGGCTATTCTGCTGACGGGCAGCGGCGAAAAGGCCTTCGTGGCCGGGGCCGACATTGCCGAGCTGGCGGCCCTCACCCCCGCCCAGGCCCAGGGCGCGGCCGAAGCCGGGCAAACGGCCTTCCGGCGCTTCGAAACCAGCCCCAAGCCCACCCTGGCAGCCGTGAACGGCTTTGCCCTGGGCGGCGGCTGCGAGCTGGCCATGGCCTGCCACCTGCGCGTGGCCGCCGACACCGCCCGCTTCGGGCAGCCCGAAGTGAACCTGGGCCTGCTGCCCGGCTACGGCGGCACCCAGCGCCTGCCGCGCCTCATCGGCCGCGCCAAAGCCCTCGAATTCCTGCTCACCGCCGACGTCATTAAGGCCGACGAGGCCCTGCGGCTGGGCCTGGCCAACCACGTGGTGCCCGCCGCCGAGCTGCTGGACTTTTCGCGGACGCTGCTGCTTAAAATCCTTACCAAAGCGCCCCTGGCTGTGGGCATGGTAGTGGCGTGCGTAGATGCTTACTACGAAGGAGCCGACGGCTACCGGACCGAGGCCGAGGCGTTTGGGAAAGCGTTTGCTACGGCTGACTTCAAGGAAGGCACCACGGCCTTTGTGGAGAAGCGGGCGGCGGTGTTTACAGGGAAGTAGGTAGGGCTGGGCTTCCGATTTCGCACGGAGTTTCGAGGAGGAAAAAGGAGTTTAAACGGAGTAAAAACACCCTCCTCAAACTCCTTTTCCTCCTTCTTACTCTGTGCGAAAAATTATTGGGCAGTTGCTTTTTGAGGCCGCTCAATGAGTGCCAGCATTCCCACAAATGCCGCCGTCAGCCCCAGGTGCCACAGGTGCCGGGGCCACCACCCGGCAAACTCCACAAACCAGCCCAGGCCCACCAACCCACTGGCCAGCAGCAGCCACAGGCCCAGGCGCAACGCCGGGTATGGCACCGGAAAGTGCCGCTCGCCCAGGCGCCAGCAGGCCAGGGCCATGCCCGCATAGCAAACCAGCGTGGTGACGGCCGCCCCCATATAGCCCCAAATGGGAATCAGCAAAAAGTTGAGGGCGATGGTGAGCACCGCGCCGCCCGCGCCGAGGTAAGAGCCGTAATACGTTTTGTCGGTCAGCTTGAACCACACCGAGAGGTTGTAGTAAACGCCCAGAAACAGGTTGGCCAGCAGCAGGATGGGCACCACGGCCAGCCCCTCGCGGTACTCGGGGCGGCGCAGGAACAGGACCCCCAAGTCTTCCACATTCAGGCTGATGGCCACGAAGATGACGGCGCAGCAGAGCGTGAACCATTTGAGCACGAGCGCAAACGTAGCGGGCGAGTTCTTGTCGGTGCTTTGGGCGAAGAAGAACGGCTCGGCCGCGTAGCGAAACGCCTGGATGACCAACGACATAAAAATACTGAGCTTGTAGCAGGCCCCGTAGATGCCCACCGCCGCCAGGCTGCTGCGGCCGGGGTAGTAGCCCACGGGCAGCCAGCGCGGCAGCAAAATCCGGTCGAGGGTTTCGTTCACCATGCCCGCCAGGCCCATCACGAGCAGGGGCGCGGCGTAGGCCAGCAGGGGCCGCAGGAAATTCAAATCCAGCGTAAAGCGGAAATCGAGCAGCTCGCGGGCCAGCAGCAGCAGCGTGGCGGCGCTGGCCACCAGGTTGGCCACAAACACGTAGCCCACGCCCATGCTGGGGTCGTACACGGCCGCCACCAAGGGTTGCAGGCCGCCGAGGTGGTACTTGCCCGCCAGCACGGCCGGGCACAGCACGATGAAAAACAGGTTCAGAGCTACATTCAGCACGATGCTGGCCATGCGGATGCTGGCAAAGCGCCGCGCCCGCCCCGCCAGCCGCAGTCGGGCAAAGGGCAGGGCCGCCACCGCATCGAGGCCCAGAATGAGGGCCACCCACACGGCGTAACGCTCCTGGCCGGGCGGCACGTCGAGCAGGCTCATGAGGGGGCGGGCGGCCAGGGCCAGCGCCCCGGTGCCCACGGCGCTGGTGAGCAGCAGCAGGCTCAGGGCTTGGTTGTAGAGCTGAGTGCGGTCGGCCCCCGGCCGGTTGGCGAAGCGGAAAAACGTGGTTTCCATGCCGTAGGTGAACACTACGTTCAGGAACGACACGTAGGCGTAGAGGCCCGTGACGATGCCAAAGTCGGCCGGGGCGAAGGCGGCCGTGTACACCGGCACCAGCAGGTAGGTAAGCACCCGGCCCACAATGCTGCTGATGCCGTAAATGGCGGTCTGGGAAGCCAGCCGCTTGGCGATGGAAGACAAAATCGGAAGTCGGTAAGCGGGGGTTGAATGGTCGGCGCAATGGCCCTGACCGGCAAAGAACGGCACGGCCGGGCCGATTTGCGTTGCGGGAAACCGGCCCCGTCCAAAATCGTTTTTCCGGCGGCCGGCACCACCCGCCCTTACCTTCGCCGCCATGAACCTGCAACAGCTCACCTACCTCGTGGCCCTTGACACCTACCGGCAGTTTGGGGTGGCGGCCGAGAAAAGCCACGTGACGCAGCCCGCCCTGAGCGTGCAGATTCAGAAATTGGAGGAGGAGCTGGGCATCCTGCTCTTCGACCGCACCAAGAAGGGCGCCGAGCCCACCGCCGTGGGCGCGAAGGTGATAGCCCAGGCCCGGCGGGTGCTGCGCGAAGCCCAGGAGCTGCGCGAGCTGGTGCAGGTGGCCAAGGGCGAGATGGTGGGCGAGCTGCGCCTGGGCATCATCCCCACGTTGGCCCCGTACTTGGTGCCGCGCTTCCTGGTGCCCCTCACGGCCGCCTACCCGCTGCTGCGCCTGCACGTGGAAGAATTGCAGTCGGAAGAAATCATGCAGCAGCTCAAAGACCACCGCCTCGACGTGGGCCTGCTCGTGACGCCGCTCGACGACCGCGCCCTGCGCGAGCTGCCGGTGCTGGAAGAGCCGATTCTGGCCTACGTGTCGTCGTCGCACCCGCTGGCGGGCCGCGCCACCGTGCGCGGCACCGACCTCAACCACCCCGGCCTGTGGCTGATGCAGCGGGGCCACTGCTTCCGGCAGCAGGTGCTGAACCTGTGCGAGCTCACGACTGACCCCGCCGCTCACCTCACCTACGAAAGCGGCTCCATCGAAACCCTCAAGGAGCTGGTGCGCCGGCAGCACGGCTACACCCTGGTGCCCGAGCTGGCGGTGCTCGACGAGGCCGGGCGCAACCCCCTCGTCAAGCGCTTTGCCGCCCCCGAGCCCGTACGCGAAGTGAGCCTGGTGGTGGCCCACGGCTTCGTGCGCCTGCCCCTGCTCAAGGCCCTGCGGCAAATCATTATGGACAGCGTGCCCGCCCGGCTGCACGCCGGGCAGGCTGGCACGAAGGTGCGCTGGCGCTGAGGAATGGATTGAAAAAGGCGGTCAAAACTCCCCTCCCGCCAGGGAGGGGATGTTCCGGCGCAGCCGGAACTGGGGAGGGATGGCGTTGAGCCGTTGCCGGGCTTGCTTGCTTGCTTGCTTGCTTGCTTGCTTGCTTGCTTGCTGCTG
>JANXUO010000528.1 GCA_025356245.1 Hymenobacter sp. | reverse complement strand
TTTTCACGGGCTGGTTTTCGGCCACCCTCACGTCCATTACTGGGGCGCTCACGCGGGGCAGCAGCGGGTACACGTCGCCCTCCACCTGGGCATCGTCGGTGCTTTCGTGGGCCTGGGCAAACTGGTAGCGCGTGTAGCCGTAGTAGCCGCCGCCGAGCAGCACCACGGCCAGGATGAGGAACATAAGCGGGTTGCGCTTTTTGGGGGCTTCGGGGGTAGTATCCATTGGGGAGAAGCTGGCGCGTTGCCCTTGGGCATTTCGCACAGAGTTTAGGACGAAGAAAAAGGAGTAAAAAGGAGTCTGGGAGTCAGCGGAGAAAACTACGAGCCATCAGCTAAGAATTAGCCGGTTCGCGCACGAGCAGGGTGGGGCAGGGGGCAGTGCGCAGTACAGCTTCGGCGGTGTTGCCCATCAAAAACCGCGAGAGGCCCGTTTGGCCGTGCGCACCAATCACAATCAGGTCGGCGTGGCGGTGGCGAGCTTCGGCCACGATGGTGGCGGCGGCCTCGCCCCGCAGCAAGCCGGTGCTTACGTGCGCGGCACCGGCCTGGCCCGCCGCCACTTGCAGCCGGGCCAGGTGCGCGGGGCAATCCTGGGGCGTGGCCCCGGACTCGGCGGGCTCGCACACGTGCAGCAGCCACAGCTCGGAGCCCGCCGCCGCCGCCAGCGTGGCCGCAAAGCGCACCAACGCCGCCGAGCTGGCCGAAAAATCAACAGGACAGAGGATGGTCATGGGGTGAGCGGTGAGGTGGTGAGCTGGTGGATTGGTGAGCGGTGAGGTGGTGAGCAGTGCGTCAGAACACAAAACCCACCACCTCACCACCTCACCATATCACCTCGCCGGTGGCGCGCTTCAGCTGGTACTGGCCCAGGGTGTAGTTGTAGGTGGCCTGCGCTTTGGCCAGCCGCGCCTGGGCCAGCTGGGTTTCGGCGTCCAGCACGTCGAGGTTAGCGCCTACGCCGTAGCGGTACCGAGCCTGGGCTTTGCTGAGGGCCTCGGTGGCCTGGGCCACTTGCTGGGTGGCGTTGTCGTAGCGCAGCTCGCCGCTGCTCAGGTTGTTGGCGGCCTGGCGCACATCGGCCCGAATTTGCTCCTGCGCGTCCTGGGTGCGGGCCTGGCTGGCGCGGACGTTGGCCAGGGCTTCCACACGTTGGTTTTTGTTCTTGTTGCCGTCGTAGATGGGTACCGACAGCTGCACCACGCCCACCACGTTGGGCCGGATTTCGTTGATGTTGGGCTGGTAGCCGTTTTTGGCCCCCACCTGCGCCCCAATGCCCAGGTTGGGCATGTTGCTGCGCTCGATGAGGCGGGCCTGGAGGTTGGCCGACTCCTCGGCGTCGTGGGCCAGCTTCACCTCGGGGCGGTTGGCGGCGGCTTTGGCCAGCTCGGCGGCCAGGTCCACGGGTTGCGGCTGGTAGCTGAGGCGGCCGCGCACTGGCACGTCGGCCGGGGCGGGCTTGTGCAGCAGGCGGGCCAGCTGCACCTGCTGGTTTTGCAGCTGGTTTTGCAGGTCGATTTTGACGCTCTGGGCCTGGGTGATGCGCACGTCGGTCGTCGTCACATCAAAGCGGGTGCTCACGCCGGCATCGGCCCGCTTCTGCATCTCGTTGCGGTGGGCGCGGAGGCTGGCAATCTGCTGGTCCTGCACCCGAATGCTCTCGCGCATGAACAGGATATTGTAGTACACCTGCACCGCGTTAAAAGCCAGGTCGCGGCGGCTCACGGCCACGTTGTCCTGAGCCGTCGTCACCTGGCTTTCGGCCAGGCGCACGGTGGCCGCGTTGCGGCCGAAGTCAAGCAGCAGGTACTGGGCCGTGATGTGGGCGTCGTAGTTGTTGTTGGGCACGAATTTCAGCGGCGACGTCTCGCCGTTCGGGCCGCTCGGGAAGCTCACCTGCGCCACCGGGTTGAGGTAGGTGTAGGTGGCCGTGCCCGTGATTTGGGGCAGCAGGCCGGTGTGCGTCTGGGCCAGGCGGCTGGTGGCGGCGTTGGCCAGCTCACTCAGGTTGGTGACGGTCGGGTTGGCTTCGAGCACCGAGCGGAGCGTGCCGTCGAGCGTCAGCGAGTCGGCAATAACGCCGCCGCTGGCCGCCCCGCCCAGTGCCTGCGCCCGCACGGGCTGGGCTAGGCAAACCGCCACCGCGCCCAGCAGGCCAAAGGCAGAAAATCGTGAAAGCATAACTAAATCAGAAGGATGTGCGGCCGCCCTTACCGAAAGTTGTGCCACGATAAAGAGCGTAAATACCCACGCTCGGAATGCCATACAGTAATTTGTTTTACAGGGTGATAGATGCAAAACAATTTTTATCGCAAAGCATGCGCGGCAAAAAAATCCCAACATATCAGGAAATGCCCGGTTACTGTTTCCTGCTATTTCAGGAATTATGCCCCACACCGACGATACCCTGCTGCTGCACCTCAACGAGGCCATTGCCACGCTGCGCGACAAAGACGCCCTTTTTGCCACCGTCACCACCCAGCTGCGCCTCATCTTTCCCTTCGACCTCATCGGCATCAGCATCCTCGACGCCGGGCTGCAAAACAAGCGGCTCTTTTTCCGTAGCTACGCCGGGGCCGACCCTGCGCCCGACGCGCCCTCGCCCCAGGCGTTGGCTTTCACGCCCGTGGCGGGCTCGCCGGTCGAATTGCTGCTCGCCGACCCGCGCCTGCACCGCGTCGAAATTCAGGAATACCTGCACCAGTACCCCGATTTCGAGCCCTTCGTGCGGATGCACCGCCAGGGCCTGCGCTACCTCACCTCCGTGCCGCTGCGCACCGGCGGCCGCCTCATCGGCTTCCTGATGCTCGCCGCCCGCCGCCGCCCCGAGCTGCCGGCCGCCGACGAGCGGCTCCTCGAAAAAATAAGCAGCCTCGTGGCCGTCGCCGTAGCCAACACCCTCACGTTTGAAGACATGGCCCGCCGCGAGCGCGAGCGCAGCCTGCAACTCAACATCACCACCGCCCTGCTGCACCACAAAGAGCGCGAGCCGCTGTTCCGGGCCATTGCCGAAGAGCTGGGGCGGGTGGTGTCCTTCGGCTATTTTGGCTTGCGGGTGCAACGGGCCACCGCCGGCCGGGCTTTTGAGGCGTTTGCCGAATTCTCACGCCCCAGCCCCGCCGACCCGCTGGTGGCAATCAACCCCCTGATACCCCACGACGCCGACCCCACGCTGCGCGACCCCGACGGTATTTCGCAGCAGCTGCACGAGTTGCTCAAAAACCCCGGTCTTTTTGCCGGCCCCGATTTCAAGGCCCTGGCCGTGCGCTTTCCCCGGCTGCGCTACGTGTACGATACGTACCACACCCGCGCCATGCTGGTTGCCCCGGTGTGGCAGCGGCCCGACAGCGCCGCCGTGCTCACCCTGGCCGCCGCCGATGCCCACGCCTTCGGCCCCGACGAGCAAGCCACCGTGCAAAGCCTGCTGCCGCAAATCGCCCTGGCCCTCGAAAACCTCTTTGCTTGCGAGGAAATTGAAACCCTCAGAGCCCAAATTGACCAGGAGCGCAGCTACCTCATCGACGAAATCAACACCACCGCCCGCCTCGGCCGGGGCCTGAGCGCCGCCGATGGTCCCTTCGTGGGCAGTGGCCCGGCCCTGCGCGAAACCCAGCGCCTCATCGGCCAGGTGGCGCCTACCGACGCCACGGTGCTCATTAGCGGCGAAACCGGTACCGGCAAGGAGTTGGTGGCCAGGGCTATCCACACGGCCTCGCCGCGCCACGGCCGGGCCCTCGTCAAGCTCAACTGCGCTGCCCTGCCCGCCCAGCTCATCGAAAGCGAGCTGTTTGGGCACGAAAAAGGCGCTTTCACCGGGGCCGTGGAGCGCCGCATTGGCAAGTTTGAGCTGGCTAACGGCGGCACCATTTTTCTGGACGAAGTGGGCGAGCTGCCGCTCGATTTGCAGGCCAAGCTGCTGCGCGTGTTGCAGGAAAAAGAGTTCGAGCGCCTGGGCGGCACCAAGGTGCTGCGCTCCGATGCCCGCGTCATCGCCGCCACCAACCGCGTGCTGGCCACCGAAGTAGCCGCCGGCCGCTTCCGCGCCGACTTGTATTACCGCCTCAACGTTTTTCCCATTGCCCTGGCCCCCCTCCGCGAGCGGCGCGAAGACATCGAGCCCCTGGCCCGGCACTTCGTGCAGTTGCTGGGCAAACGCCTCGGCAAGCCCCCCCTCGCCCTGCGCCCTGCCGACCTGGCTGCCCTGCAAGCCTATCCTTGGCCCGGCAACATCCGCGAGCTGGAGCACACCCTCGAGCGGGCCCTCATCCTCAGCACCGGCCCTTGGGTCGAGCTGGGCCAAAGTTCCACCAGCAGCTGGTTGGCCCCGCTGCTGCCGGGGGCTCTACCCGCACCCAGTTCTTCTGCGGCCGCGGCCCTGAGCAACCCGCCGCCCATCAAAACCCTGCGCGACCAGGAGCGCGACCACATCCTCGCTACCCTGGCCCAAACCGGTGGCCGGGTAAGCGGCCCGCGCGGGGCCGCCCAACTTTTGGCCATCAACCCCAAAACCCTCGAAGCCCGCATGAAAAAGTTAGGCATCCGCCGGGCCGTCGTGTTGGAGTAACCCGCCGGTTAGCGGTAAGCCGTTGTAAAAAAATGCCAATTGGCCAACTAAATATTATTTCGCCATTTTGCCGTGGACCAGACCAATCATTTTTGCGCAAACATTTGCAGGTGTACTTGTTAACAATTTGTAAGACTTCGGCAATAGGTTCTTGTGGTGGCCGGCGTCCTCTCTTAACATTACAGAATAATCATTGGGCACAATATTTTGGCGCGTGGGAAATACTGTAAATTAAAAAAAGCGCCTATCTTGCATCCACAATGGGCTTAAATTACGTAGAGTCCAAAAGCTGTCCTTATTTTCACCAAGTATGCTGCCTAGGTCTGCTAGCGGTACCGCAAAAAAACACGCCATCACTGCTTCACCAATTCCCTTCACCTAACATGAAAAAGCATTTGACTCTTTTGGCCTCCATCACGGCCCTCGTAATTTGCGCAGTTACTGCATCCATGGCCCAAGCCCCAGGCGGCGGTGGCCCGCAGCCAGGCGGCGGTGCCGGTGGTGCTACTACTACCCCCATTGATGGCGGCGCTTCGTTCCTGCTGGCAGGCGGTGCTGCATACGCGGTGCGCCAAATTCGCGCCCGGCGCAAAAAAGCCTAAGCGGCAAAAATCATAAGTGGCGGTACCCTCCGCCCCCACGCAACGCGCCCCGCGGAGAGCAGCCAGAAAGGCTGTTCCCCGCGGGGCGCGTTGCGTGGGGGTAAGAGGCTGTTGACTAATAGCGGGGCTTTGAGGCGGCCTGCGGTTGTTAACGCAACAGCTAGCTGACTATTTCGGGCTGAGCTTCTAGGTCGAACAACTCGCCCAGTAGCTCCACCAGCTTGCCCGCTTCTTCGCGCTTGCAAGCCGACTTGAGATGCAATACGTGCTGTTTCAGCACCTTCTGCATCAGGCTTTTGGTGGCTTCGTCGAGCAGCTTGCTTTCGGCGGCAGTGGCTTTTTTCTGGTAGCGGTCCAACTCTTCTTGTCGGAGCTGTTCGAGGCTGGCCTTCATCTTTTGAATGATGGGCGACACCAGCATCTCTTTCGTCCAGTCTTCGAGGCCCGCCAGGCTCTCGGCGATGATGCGACGCACCTGCGGTATAGCTGCCAACCGGTTTTCGAGGGCCGCCGAGGCCTTGCTCTGAATGGCATCGACGTTGTAAACCAACACGCCGGGCACCTGCTCCACATCGGCCGCAATGGAGCGGGGCACGCTCAAGTCGATGAAGAACTTGTAGCTAAGCACGTCGAGGTTGGCCACCAGCTCGCGGGTGAAAAATGGGTCGGGCCGGTTGATGCTCGAAATCACTACGTCGGCCTCGCGCAGGGCAGCAGTCAGGTCTTCAAACTCGATGATGCGCAGGCCGCCGCACTCGGCGGCCAGGGCCTCGGCGCGGGCGCGGGTGCGGTTGCACAGCACCACCTCGCCAAAGCCCTTGCGGTCGGCCAGGTGCCGGCACACATCGGAGCCGATTTCGCCCAGGCCCACCACCAACACTTTGGGGTTGGCAATGTCGGCCGTTAGCTCCTCCACCATCTCGAGGGCGGCATAGCTCACCGAGGCGGCTCCGGCGCGAAAGCCCGTTTCGGTTTGTACCCGCTTGTTGGTGAAGAAGATGGTGTGCAGCAGCCGGTGCAGGAAAGGCCCCGCCGCGTCGGCGTCGGCCGACCATTGATAGGCGGTTTTTACCTGGTGACTGATTTGCTGGTCGCCCACTACTTGCGCGTCCAGGCCCATGGCCACCTCAAAAAGATGGGCGGTGGCGGCTTCGGCCGTATTCAGCAGCTCGAAGTAAGGCAGGAAGGTGTTGAGGTCGACGCGGCCCTTGAGGTCGGCCAGGGCCACGAGGATTTCGCGGCTGCGGTCGGCTTCGTCGGCGTAATAAATCTCGGTGCGGTTGCAGGTGCTGAGCACCAGCAAATCGTTCAAACTTAGCTCCTGGCGTAGGATGTCGAGCAAACGACGACAATTGGGCTGGTCGAGCGCCAAGAGCTCGCGAACGGCCAGGGGCGCTTTCTTGAACGACAGGCTAACAGCCTTGAACGGGTGGGACATAAAGGGGATAAACGACGCGAAATCGGGATGCAAAATTACGTCCTAATTTGCTAGCATGGAAACAGCCCAGGTGCGGGCAAAGTTGCCGGCCGCACCCACTGAACAGCACAGCGCCCGCGGTACGTCGCCGAAACGGGCGGGGCTCCCGCCGCTTACTTATCCCCCAAAAAACCGCCTGCTGGCCCTGCAAACGAACTGTGTGGATAACTTGTGGATATTTCTGTTGGCGGCCCCGACGTTGCGAACTAATTTCAGGCTTTGAAACGCTCCAACCTATTTCGGTTGGGCCCGCCCTTGCTACGCTTTACCAAACACCCCCTTAATTATGCTGGTCATTAAACGCGACGGCCGCCGTGAATCCGTCAAATTCGATAAGGTAACGGCCCGGATTGAGAAACTCTGTTACGGCCTGCACATGGATTTTGTGTCGCCGATTGAGGTGGCTAAAAAGGTGATTGACGGCATTTACGACGGCGTGACGACCGTGGAGCTCGACAACCTGGCCGCCGAAACCGCCGCCTCGCTCACCACCAAGCACCCCGACTACGCTATTCTGGCCGCCCGCATTGCGGTCAGCAACCTGCACAAAGTCACCAGTAAGTCGTTCAGCAGCACCATGAAGCGGCTTTACACCTACGAAGACCCCAAGAACGGCGAAAACGCCTCGCTGCTGGCCAAGGACGTGTGGGAAATCATCCATAAGCACGCCCACACCCTGGACTCGGCCATCATCTACGACCGGGATTATAACTACGACTTTTTCGGCTTCAAAACCTTGGAGCGGAGCTACTTGCTGCGCCTCGAAGGCAAGGTGGTGGAGCGCCCCCAGCACATGCTAATGCGCGTGTCGGTGGGCATCCACAAGGAGGACATCGACTCGGCTATCAAAACCTACAACCTGATGTCGGAGCGCTGGTTTACCCACGCCACGCCCACGCTCTTCAACGCCGGCACGCCCAAGCCGCAGATGTCGTCGTGCTTCCTGCTCACGATGAAGGATGATTCCATCGAAGGCATTTACGACACGTTGAAAAACTGCGCGCTGATTTCGCAGTCGGCCGGCGGCATTGGCCTTTCGGTGAGCAACGTGCGGGCCACTGGTTCCTACATCAAAGGCACCAACGGCAACTCCAACGGCCTGGTGCCGATGCTGAAGGTGTTCAACGACACGGCCCGCTACGTGGACCAGGGCGGCGGCAAGCGCAAGGGTGCCTTCGCCATTTATCTGGAGCCCTGGCACGCCGACATTTTCGAGTTTCTGGACCTGAAAAAGAACCACGGCAAGGAGGAAATGCGCGCCCGCGACCTGTTTTACGCCCTCTGGACCCCCGACCTGTTCATGAAGCGCGTGGAAGAAAACGGCGACTGGACCCTGATGTGCCCCCACGAATGCCCCGGCCTCGACACCAACTGGGGCCCGGAGTTTGAGAAGCGCTACCTGAAGTACGAGCGCGAGGGCCGGGGCCGCAAAACCATTAAGGCCCAGGAACTGTGGTTTGCCATCCTCGAAAGCCAGACCGAAACGGGCACCCCGTACATGCTGTTCAAGGACGCAGCGAACGGCAAGTCGAACCAGCAAAACCTGGGCACGATTAAGTCGAGCAACCTCTGCACCGAGATTCTGGAGTATACCGACAAGGACGAAATTGCCGTCTGCAACCTGGCTTCGCTGGCCCTGCCCCGCTACCTCGTCACCGATAAGGCCGGCAACACCACCTTCGACCACGCCAAACTCTACGAAGTAACCTACCAGGCCACGCTCAACCTGAACAAGGTGATTGACGTGAACTACTACCCGGTGCCCGAAACCGCGAAGTCGAACTTCCGCCACCGCCCCATCGGCCTCGGCGTGCAGGGCCTGGCCGACACGTT
>JANXUO010000509.1 GCA_025356245.1 Hymenobacter sp. | reverse complement strand
AGGGCTGCGCCGTCGGCCTGCCCCAGGTCGAGGTAGCCGGGCCGGGCCTCGTCAAAAAACAGCCCGTAGCCGCGCCCGCTCAGCACCAGCGGAATGCTGATGTTGAGGTTGGTTTCGCCGTTGCCGTAGCCGTAGTGGGCCTGGTTGTAAAGCTGCACCCGCTGCCCGCGCCGGTTGAGGGGCAAGGCCCGCGAGCCGGTGCCATAAAGCGCTTCGGCGGGCCGCAGGCCGAAGCGCACGCCCCGCGCTGCCCCGGTTTCGAAGTAGCCGGGCTGCTCGGCCAGCAGCGTGTCGGTGCCGCGCAGGTAAATGAGCCGTAGCGGGTTTTTGGTGATGACCAGGCTGATGCCCGGCGCATCGAGCCGCAGCCGGGCGGGCGTGTTGCTGACGGTGCCGGTGGCCGGGCCGGCCGCCGCGCTCACGGCTCCGCTGGGCGTGGGCACGGCCGGCGTACCGCTCGGGTAAAAACCCATCCGCAGCACCGCCGCCGCGTAGGGCTGCGCCGTGAGCCTGGCCCCGTCGGAGGCCGTCACCGTCAGCAAGCCATTGGCCCACTGGTGGCTGACGTAGCTGCGCGAAGTAGCCGCGTAAAGCGGCAGCAGCACGTCGCTCCCGTCGGCGTTGCGCCCCGAGGCCGACCCGTCGGCGTTCCGAAACACAAACGCAAACTGCAACACCCGCTCGCCCACGGCCAGCCCGTAAAACGTGCTCGGCTTCAGCCGGAAGGCGTAGCGGCGGTTGCCCAGGGCCCGCATTTTGAGGCGCGGAATAAGCTGCCCCCACACGCCCTGCACGTGCTGCCAGTCAGCAAGCGAGGTACTGGCGGGCGTGATGACGCCGGTATGCACGTACACGTCGCCCGTCCACGCGGCCAGCCCGCCATCGCCCCGCGTAGCATCGAAGGTGACGGTCAGCGAGTCCGTCAGCAGCACCGGCTGGGCCGGGGTGAGGGAGGCCACGGCCTGGGCGCGGGCCGCCAGCGTACTAAGAAAAATAAAGAGGATAAAAAGCTGTTTCATTGCCGCAAAGGTACCTGCCGGGAGGCTTGGGCGACCCCTTGATTACGGGCGAGGCGCAGTGGTCTCGTACCAAATGCAGCGCACGCCTGCTTCCCTAAACGCGTTGCCTTCGCGCAAGCCAAATCTTGGCCAGAATGCGGCACGAGGCCAGGTTTTTGGCGTCGGCGTAGGCGCAAATGCGGGGCAGGCGCAGGGTTTCAGAACCCTGGTTCAGCCAAGCTTGGGCGGCCTCAAAGCCGTAGCCTTGCCCCCCAAATGGCGGCCGCAAACGATAGCCCAGGTCGTAGAAGTTGCGGTGGCCGTTGATGGGGCCGGCCACCCGCTTGAGGCCCGCCCAGCCCACAAATGCGCCGGTTTCGCGGAGCAGCACGGCCCAGCGGCCCAGGTCCATAGCCGCGTACTGGGCCTGAATGGCAGCAATAACGGCGGCGCTCTGGGCCAGCTCGGTTACCGCTGGCCCGCCAATGCCGCCCAGGTAGCGATGCACCGCCGGGTAGCTGTCGAGGGCAAGCATACCGGGCGCGTCGGCGGCTTCGAGGGGGCGCAGGGTGAGGGGGACGGTGTGGAAGGGCAGCATGGCAATAGGGCGGACGCTGTAGTTCGTGCGGTTGAAAACGGTTCAGTGATTACCATTTGACCGCACGAACTACAAAATTCGACCTACTGCATTGCACATTATTCGGGCTACGGCCGCATCAGCTTTTGGCGGTGGCGCAGGCCGGTGGCGTCGCGTAGCTCCAGCCAGTAGAGGCCAGCAGGCAGGGCGGGCATGGCAAGGTCCAGCGGCGCGGCCGAGGAGGGCCAGGTGTTGGTGAGACACTCGCGGCCTAGGGCATCGCACAGCACCACGGCCAGCGGGCCGATACTGGGCTGGGCGGCGGTCCAGCGCAGGTGCAGGATTTCAGCCAGCGGGTTAGGGTAAGCCGAGGCCACGGCGGTGGACAGCCCAGCCGTAGGGCGGGTGGGCGTGAGGCGGCCACTGCCTAGGCGGAAAACCTCATAGCTGCCGGTGAAATTGGCCGTAAAGAACACATCGGCTCCGGTGGCGAAGAGACGTTCTCCCCCCAAATACTGCCCCAAGTTGTATCTAAGCGGCCCGAAGGTAACTGTGGCATTGGCCGGGGCCAGCAGGCGGGTGCCCGCCAGGGTACCGTCGCTCTCATATAGCCGGTAGTCGTTCAGGGCCGGCCGGCCGGTGAATACCACTTTATTGGCAAATCGAGACAAATCCAAAGCGTAGGCATCGGCCGTACCAGGGCCGATTTCGCTTAGCTGCCGGGTGCTGGTACCAGTGCCGTTGGTTACCCACAATTCGGTGCCTGAAGCAGGGGTGTCCGCAGTAAAAAACAGATTGTTGCCCGCTACCATAAATTGGCCGGGAGTGCCCGACTGGTTGCCAGATACAATATCCTTCACTAGTACGGTGCCAGCCGTGGTGCCGTCGGTGGCCCACAATTCCTGCCCCGTTCCAGTTCGGGTGGGTGTGCTGGCTCCTGAGAAGTAGTAGCGTCCGTTGAAGAGTGTAAAGGCTTCGTTGGCTACCCATACTTCCACGTTGGCCAGCAACTGGGTGCCGGCTGTGGTACCGTTGGTGGCCCATAGGTTGCGGGCGTTACCATCGTATGTAGCAAAAAGCAGCTTGTTGTTCACCACGTTGAAGTGGTCGGGTTCGGCACTGCCACCGCCCGGATTACTGAAAAACAATTGGGTGCCCGCCGCCGTGCCGTCGGTGCGCCACAGCTGGTGGCCAGCGGCGGCGGTGTGGTGAGTGAAGTAAATGTAGTTGCCGTAAGCCCGCATATCGCTGCTGCCGGAGTAAGTGTTGCCGGGCGTGTTGGTCAGCTTGATGGTGCCAGCCACGGTGCCATCCGTGCGCCACACTTCAGCGTTGTTGTTGGTCTGTTCCACCCGGAAGTAGAGCTTGCCGTTAAGCACTTCGGTGTCGGTAGGGTTGCCTTGCAGCCGGGGTGAATTGAAAGCAGTGAGCTTGATGGTGCCAGCTGTGGTGCCGTCGGTGCTCCACCATTCCCGGTTGCCGGACGAAGGGGTGCCGCTGTCAAATGCTTTAAACAGAAGCCGGCTGCCTACTATCACCGGCTCTATTGGGGTGCTGCTATAGGGGCTGTTGGCCGAGAGGCCGCCGGGATAAATGTCTTTTACCAGCCGGGTGCCGGCCGCCGTGCCGTCGGTGCTCCAAAGCTCGGCACCCACCGTGGGGTCGCTGTAGCTGAAATACAAGCGCCCGTTGAAGACAATGAGCGGAAACCAGTTAAGACTTCCTCTAACCCTGGGCACACCGCCGAAAGGACTGGTGCCAGCCGGGGTACCGTCGGTGGAAAACAGTTCGCTGTTGTCGCTGTAATACACGCGGTTTTGAAACGAAATGGGCAGCGTGGCTATGCCTCCGGTCACCATTGTGGGCACCTGCGCTTGGCTCGTGAAGCTGCCAGCCAGCAGCAGGCCTAGAAGAAATAATCGTACGGATTTCATCAAGAAGGGAAGGTAGGGTTTGACGGGGTCAAAGCTACCCCCCGGCCTAACAGCCCGCAATACCCACTTCCGGGTATTTTTCAGTCACTTTCGGCCTGTCCAGGCCTGGACAGGCCTTTTCGGCGGCGCGTTAGCGGGTCAGGATAAGCCGCTGGTGCTGGCCGGCAGCTTCGGCTACGTACACGCCCACGGGCAGGGGTTGGCCTCCGGTGTCGCGCCCGTCCCAGCGCAGGGCATGGGGGCCGGTGGCTGCGGCCAGTGGCAAGGTGCGTACCACGCGCCCCTGGGCGTTGCGGATTTGCAGCGTCCCCACTTGCTCATCGGTCAGGCAAGTGTAGTGCAGCGTGGTGCCCTCGCCGGGGCCAAAGCGCCCGTTGTCGGGCGCTTCGAGGGTGAGGGCGTCGGGGTCGAGGTCGGGCAGGGGTGCGGTGAGGAGCTTCAAGCCTTGCAGGCTGACGGCCACCCCGGCGTTCATCAGCAAATGCACCTCCAGCTCGTGGGTGGCGGGGCGGTAGGTGTAGGCTTCGGCCGGGGCGCGCACGCCGTCGAGGAGCACGGCGGTGGGCGGGGCGGCCACGCGCTGCACCAGCAGGCGCAGCAGCCGGAAGGCCGGTTGGCCGGGGTATTCGCCGGTGCTGGTCAGAATAACATCAGTTTGCTGGGGCGAGTAGAAGCCGCGCAGGCCCAGCAGCTCGTACTGGTGGCGGGCCAGGGCCTGGGCCGAGTGCCCGTCGTCGTCGTACATCGTAAACTCCGAGTCGGCCTGGCGCGGGTCGGGGTAGTAGCGCAGCAGCAGGGTGTCGGGGCGGTACTGGGCGGTGCTGGGGCGGTAGGCGGTGGTCGGAATAAAGGCCCCGGCCCGCACCAGCAGCGGAATTTGCGCCAGCGGGGCCACCACGCCCACGGTGCGCCCGCCGGGGTAGGTGTGGTTGCTGCGGTAGTCAATCCAGGAGCCGGGCGGCAGGGCCACGTTGCGCCGCCGCTGGCCGGGTTGCAGCACGGGCGCCACCAGCAGGTTGGGGCCGAGGAGGTATTGGGTGTTCTGAGTTTCTTGTTGCTTGTTGCTGGTTGCTGGTTGCTGGTTTCTGGTTTCTGATTGGGCTGCGTCTGAGTTCAACAAGGAACGAGAAACAGGAAACGAGAAACTCTTTTCAAACGCCACCTCGCGCACCAGCGGCGCCCCCGTGGTGGTGTTTTGCCAGGCCAGGGTGTAGAGATAGGGCAGCAGCTCGTAGCGCAGGTGCGTGGCGGCCCGCACGGCGCTTTTGTAGCGTTCGGGGTAGAAGTAGGGCTCCGGGGGCACGCCCTCGCCGTGGGGGCGGAGGATGGGGCAGAGGCTGGCCATTTGCAGCCAGCGGGTGTACAATTCGTTGTCCTGGGGGCCCACGCAGAAGCCGCCGGCGTCGGAGTGCATGTAGCCCACGCCGGCCTGGCCCATGCCCACCATGCCGGGCACCTGCGCCTGCAAGCCGCTCCACGAGCGGTTGATGTCGCCCGACCACGGAAACACGCTGTTGCGCTGCAGGCCCGCCCAGCCCGAGCGGGCCAGGTTAAACAGGCGCTCGTTGGGAAACTCCTGGGCGTAGTGTTCGGCAAAAATGCTGGCCCACTGCTGCCCGTAGGCGTTGTGGACGGCGCGGGTGAGCCCGGCCCGGTGGTGCATGTCCTCGGGGTGGTTTTCGGGCTCGCCGAGGTCGCTCCACCAGCCGGCGGCGCCCTGGTTGTGCAGGGCGCGGTACTTGCTCCAGAGCCAGGCCTGGGTGGCGGGTTTCCACACGTC
>JANXUO010000441.1 GCA_025356245.1 Hymenobacter sp. | reverse complement strand
CACGCGCTTCGTGCCCGGCACCCACACCGTGGACTACGCCAACAAGTCGGTGACGGAAAACACCCGCACCGCCTACCCGATTGACTTCATCGACAACGCCGTGGAGCCGTCGGTGGGCACCACGCCGAAGAACATTTTCTTCCTCACCGCCGATGCCTTCGGGGTGCTGCCGCCCATCAGCCGCCTCGACAAGAGCCACGCCATGTACTTGTTTATGTCGGGCTACACGGCCAAAGTAGCCGGCACCGAGATGGGCGTGACGGAGCCGCAAACCACGTTCTCGGCCTGCTTCGGGGCGGTATTCCTGCCGCTGCACCCCACCAAGTACGCCGAAATGCTGGGCCGCAAGATGGACGAAAACCCCGACATCAACGTCTGGCTCATCAACACCGGCTGGACCGGTGGCAGCTACGGCACCGGCTCGCGCATGAAGCTGGCCTACACCCGCGCCATGATTACGGCCGCCCTCAACAACCAGCTCGACGCCGTGCGCTTCAACAAGCACGCCATTTTCGGGGTCGAAGTACCCGGTGCAGTGCCCGGCGTACCCACCGAAATCCTGGACCCGCGCAACACCTGGGTCGACAAAAACGCCTACGACACCACGGCCGCCAACCTGGCCGAAAAGTTCGTGAAGAACTTCGAGAAGTACGCCGACTTTGCGAATGCCGAGATTTTGGCAGGCGCGCCGAAGGTGGCGGTGGAGGCGTAAGCCTCGTCATAGTTCGGGATTTTCTTTCCCTTGACAAAAGCCCCGTCAGTTGTACTTGACGGGGCTTTTTTGTGGGTGCCTGACATCGGCAGAGCAATTTGGTTGTTCTGTCTTGTTCTGGTCATCATTTTGATAAATACAACATTGGCAGTTTGTTGTAAATCAGGAACCAAGGACTTACCTTTGGCCGCAGCAGTCTACAAAAGCAACCTTCTTCGGCTGGCGGCGGTCAGGACTGAGTATTCTACACCTTTTACTGTTCTGTGGTATGAAAACTGTCGTGAATTCCGTTCGTTTGTGCCTCGGGGCTTTTTTGTGGTTAATGTTGGTCGGGCCAGTAGCACGGGGGCAAGCCCCGGCCTGGCAAGTGGCCATTGCTGACTGCCGCACTGCTAACAATTATTACAACATTTATAAAATGTTACCGGACAATAACGGCAATATTTATATCACGGGCGATTTCGCCGGTACAGTTGCCTTTGGTAGCACAGTATTATCAAATCCGCGTGGAGACCGAGACATATTTTTAACCAAGTGGAACGCCAGCACCGGGCAGTTTGCTTGGGCGGTACAAGCAGGGGGAATTGATTTAGATTACCCTAGTGCTTTGGCCTTGAGCGGCTCCAACATCTACCTTACCGGCACCTTTCGGCAGGTGGCCGCTTTTGGCACTACGACGCTCACAGCTTCTGGCTTAAATGAAGCATTTATCGCCAAAATTACCGATACTGGACAGTTTGTGTGGTCGAAACAGATGGGTGGGCAAGGTGTTGAACATGCTGGGGCAGTTGAAGTTAATGGCTCGAATGTATACGTTGCCGGTGACTTTACAGGTGCCTCTGCTTCGTTGGGAGCACTCTCTATAGCAAACACAGGCCCCGTTAATTCTACCACTGACGCGTTCGTAGCCAAAATATCCGATGCCGGCAGTACCGCTACCTTCGATTGGGTACAACAAATAGGTGGAGCAGGAAACAACGGCGTTAGTTCGCTTGCTACCGTCGGCAATGCACTTTATGCTGCCGGCACCTTTAGTGGAGTAAGTGCTACCATAGGTGCAGCGACTCTCACCAATGCCGGTGCAGTAAGTACTACCGACATCTTCGTAGTTCGCCTAGCCGATGTGGGCAGCAACGCCAACACCGTGTGGGCTATGCGGGCGGGAGGCAGCCAAACGGAAAGCTGCACAGCCCTGTCCGCCAGCAATAACAGCCTCTACCTCGCCGGGAGCTTCGATGGTGCGGCAGCGACCTTTGGTGTCACTTCGCTATCTAGTGCTGGTGGCTTAGACGTATTTGTAGCCAAGATGAACGACATCGGAACTACAGGCACTTTCGCTTGGGCTGCGTCAGCTGGCGGTGCTTCAAACGAGTTCGTTAGCGGGTTGGCATCTGTCGGTTCTGATGTGTATGTGACCGGCTGGTTTGGAAGTGGCACAGCCTTATTTGGGACCACGGTGCTTGCCGCCGTTGGGCCAGCTCAGGATTGGTTTGCAGCTAAACTAACCGATAATGGCACCACAGGCAGCTTTACGTGGGCGCAACACGCTCATCCAACCAACGGCGGAGCGACCTCGGCAGTAACAGCAAGTGGTCGAACGGTGTACGTAGCGGGCCATGCTTACGGTCCCATGACATTTGACAGTCAGACCTTACCTGGCGCTCAAGGCGGTCACTGTAATTATCTGGCTCACCTAAACGATAGCGCCTATCCCCCTCGCCTCACGTCGTTTAGCCCCGCTGCTGGTATGGCTGGTACCACCGTTACCCTCACCGGCACCAACTTCACCAACGCCGCCGGAGTCAGCTTCAATGGCATTGCTGCCCCTGGCTTCACGGTAAATACCGCAGGAAATTCCCTGACTGTTGCCGTGCCCGCCGGGGCCAGCAGCGGCTTGCTCCGGGTGAGTACTCCTGGCGGCACAGCTATCAGTAGCACGGCCTTTACGGTACAGACAGGCTTGGGCACGGTTGCCGCCGCTGCTTCAGCCCTGCTACTCTCCCCTAACCCCGCTCACCACACGGCAACGGTCGTGCTGCCCACCGAAACTGCCTTTCTTACGCTGTGCGACGACCTGGGCCGCGTAGTACGCACCTTCGTCCCCGACCGAATGGCGAATGGCACACCTTACTCGATGAACCTGACCGGACTAGTCCCCGGCCTTTATCTGCTACGGGCTGGCGCAGCCCATGCCCGGCTAGTGGTGGAATAGCAGCCAGGCACGTCGTTTTCGTAGTGGGAAAGCTTGGGAGATGAATTGCCGAGAAAGTGAGTACGTTGGCAAAAACAGCCGCACACTATGCCTTTTCCACCCGAACTTCGCCCGCCATGCTCACCTGCTACGCGCCCGACCTCGCCCCCGCCCAAACTTCTCACCTGCTTTCCGAAGATGAAAGCAAGCACGCCGTGCGCGTGCTGCGCCTGGTTGTGGGAGATGCTGTGGAGCTAATTGACGGTCGCGGCGGACGTTACGCCGCCACCATTGCCGATGCCAACCCCAAGCGCTGCCAGCTGCGCATTACAGCCCACGAGCAGGTGCCGCCCCGGCTCTATTTTGCCCACGTGGCAGTGGCGCCCACCAAAAACCTCGACCGCATGGAGTGGTTGGTCGAAAAGGCCGTCGAAATCGGTGTGGAGCGCCTCAGCTTCCTGCGCTGCGCCCGCTCCGAGCGCCGCGAGCTGAAGCTTGAGCGGCTGGAAAAAATTGCCGTCAGCGCCCTCAAGCAGTCGGGGCAGGCGTGGCTGCCGCAGCTCGATGAGCTGACGGACTACGCCGACTTCCTCCGCCTGCTGCCCGACCCCGCCCACACCTACATCGCCCACCTCGCCGACGACGAGCGCACCGCCCTCGCGGCCCTGGCTGGCACTGGCCCTGGCGGCTGCGTGCTCATCGGCCCCGAAGGCGATTTCACGCCCACCGAAATTACCCTGGCGCGGGCGGCCGGGGTGCGGCCGGTGACGCTGGGCCACTCGCGGCTGCGGACCGAAACGGCGGCGCTGGCGGCGGTGTTTACGATGAGCTTAGACCGTTAATGCTGCCACTTGCGGCTTGGCTTGCCCCAGCAGCCGCCTGATGGCCGCCACGTGCGCCAGCAACACCAACGGCACCACCAAGCCCGGCAGCAACGCAAACGGAAAATGCAGGATGGCTACGTTGGGCTGCTCGAAACCCATTTGCTGCAACGGCGACGGCAACGAAAGTGCGGCAAGGGCCACTATGTTGAGCAGCAGGCCCAACCCCGCCAAGTTCCACAGCAGCAGTCCAGTGCGGCCCAAGCTTTGCCGCCGAAAAACCAGGTAACACACCACCGGAGCAGAGAGGCCAGCGATAATATCCCAGTTGCGGCCTTCAAAAGTCATCAACCGGGGCACGGTGCCGCAGACGTAAAGCCCAAAGAGCAGCAATTCGACGGGAATGCGAACCGCGTGCAGCAACGTGAGGCGCGGCAACGACAAGCCATCGAGCCAGTTGCGGCCCCGCGCCGTGAGCAGCAGCGGCACCATCAGCAGCAGCAGCGGCGGCCCCGCAAGCAGCGCCAAACGCGGCGGCAAGGTGCTGACGATAGTATAAAACCCGCTGATGGCCAACGCACTCTGCACCAGCAGCCAACTGGAAAGCAAAGGCAGTGCCAGCCCCGGCCGGGGCACGGCCCGCAGGAAAAGCGCTACCGTCAGCAGGACAGTAAGCACGAAAAAAAAGTCGATTACAGCAGGCAGGGTTGACATGAGCAGCGCGGGGTTGATTGACGCTGCAAAGGAACCGGACAAAGGGGCGTTTCACACTTAACAAATGGCAAGAAATCAACAAACTATACTGCCTTGCGGATGCGGCTCAGCGAGGTGCTGGTGATGCCTAGATACGTGGCAATGTCCTTGAGCGGGGCCTGCTGGATGATTTCGGGGTGCGTACGCAGCAGGTGGGCGTAGCGCACGGCGGCTGGCTCGGTTATCATGCTCAGGGTGCGGGTTTTGAGGGCGGCAAAACCGCGCACCAGCACGGCCCGACCAAACTCCCGAAACGCAGCGTGGGTGTGAAACAGGGCGTTGAGCTGGGCGTAGCTGATGCGCCAGCCGTGGCATTCGGTAAGGGCCTGAATATTTTCGAGGGCCGGAATGCGGGTAAAAAACGACGCGACCTCGAAAACCACCTATCCGCTGGCGTAAAAAGCCGTCGTGATTTCCTCGCCGTCGGGGTTGTGGGCGTAGGCCCGCAGCAGGCCCTGGTCAAGATAAAAGTAGTCGTCGCTGACGGTGTTGGCGGCGAGCAGCAACTGGCCTTTATCGAGCCGGTGCGCCGTAAAATCCTGGGCAAACAACCCGGCTTGTTCCGACGAAACGCCGCCTGTGCTTTGAAAAAAGCTAATTAGTTGGTTTTTGCTCATTCCGGGTTTGTTTGCGCCGCTGCTGCTGCTGCCTTTTTTGCCAGCTTCGCCTTGCGCCACGGGGCTTCCTTTTCCCAGTCGCCGGCCATGAGGCAGCCGTAGGGCTGCACTTCGTCCACGATGGTGGCGAGGTCGAATTCTACAATTTGCTGCTTCACGGCTTCGGCATCTTTGTAAGCACTGGGCAGCTCCGAAATGTCGATTTCGTTGAAGTAGAAGCGGGCATCAATGCCCTGGGTTTCTTCGGCGAAGATGTCGATTTTCGACTGGCTGCCTTTGCTGTATTTGTGCTTGGTGCGGCTCAGGTTGCGGCCCGCCCCGTGGGGCGCGAAGCCCAGGTTGCGGGCCGTGGTGCCGCCTTCGACGATGAGAATGGGCTGGGCCATGTTGAGCGGAATGATGCGCGGGCCGGTGATGTCGGGCATGAATTTCGCGTCCATCGGCGTGGCCCCTTTGGCGTGGTAAAACAGGTCGCCGTCGCGGAAGACGAAATTGTGCTCGTTCCAGAACTGCTGCTGCACGGTGGCCCCAACTTTTTCAGCAATAGCGCGGTGCAGGCACAGGTGGTTTTCTTTGGTCCACTGCCGCACGGTTTGCAGGGCGTTCCAGTAGTCAATTCCTTCGGGCGAGTCGCTGGGCAGCCAAGCGTTTTCGGGGTAGGTGGCGGGCGAGAGTTCCTGCCGGAACCGCTCAGCCACCTGCATTCCGTACTTGTAGAGCATGGCCCCCACGCCCCGCGAGCCGTGGTGCGTCACGAGCACGGTATCGCCGGTGTTTTTGGAGATGCCAACGTACAAAAAGTGGTTGCCGTCGCCTTGGGTGCCGAGCTGTTCGGCAGCCATGAGTAGGCTGCGCGGGTTATTGAGGAACGGATTGGCGTCAAATTCAGCGCGGAGCGAGGCGGGCAGCGCAAACTGCCGCCCCGGTGGCCGGCCACCGGGGCCAAAATGCGTAATTTCCTGGCCGCAATCGAGCACCGCTTTGGGGTCGATTTTACCCAAATTAGTCAGCATCACCGAGCAGCAAATGTCGGCCGAGTGCATCCCGGGGTGGATGGCCTTGTGCGCCACCACCACGCCGCCCACCGGAATGGTGCCCAGCGGCCCCGCCGGGCAAGCGTCGGGCATGATTGCCCCGCCTACCACCGTCGGCGTTCGCATCAGCAAGGCCATCGACTGGTTCACGTAATCAATGTTAGCCTGTTCGAGCACGTTGGTGGCGCGAATGTTCTCGTGGTAAGCCACGGGCACGGGCAGCAATTCCCGCACCGGAGCGGGCCGATAGGTTTCGAGGTAAGCCGTCAGTTCGTCGCCCGCCAGGCCGGTGGCGTTGAGGTAGTCGAGGGCTTCCTTGAACCACTTGCCGGGCTTAAAGCCGAGTTGGATGAGGTCGTTACCGGTAAGCATAAAATCGTCGTTTAGGGCGGCACTTCGAGCCGGAGCGCTTACTTTACATCAAAGGCTGCTTTTACAGTCCGTCAATGCCATGTCAAAAATACTGTTTTTTCTCTTCTGCCTCAGCTTCACCCTCAGTGCCGCCGCCCCGGCCGTGGCCCCCAGCTTCCGCCTGGCCAAGCTACACTATGGCGGCGGGGGCGACTGGTACGCCAACAAAACCAGCTTGCCCAACCTTATCCGTTTCTGCAACCAAAGCCTGAAAACCAACATTGCGCCCGACGAGGCCACAGTGGAGTTGGACGCGCCGGAGTTACTTACCTACCCCTTCGTACACATGACGGGCCACGGCAACGTGAGTTTCACCGGCACCGAGGCCCGCAACCTGCGCCGCTACC
>JANXUO010000429.1 GCA_025356245.1 Hymenobacter sp. | reverse complement strand
ATGGCCAAAACCGTGGGCCTGCCCCTGGGCATGGCCGTGCGCCGCCTGCTGCGCGGCGAATTTGCCGGGCGCGGCGTCGTCATTCCCACCCAGGCCGCCCTCTACGAGCCCATTCTCGACGAGCTGGCTGCCGACTACGGCATCCGCTTCGAGGAAGAAGAAACGGCGTAGCGTGTTTGCAGTGGGAAACGCAAAGGCAGCCCTTGCCGCGGGCTTGCCGTTCGGCACAAAAATACTACTGCTGCCCCGGCAGCGTTGGGCCAACGTATGACTTCTATTCGAGCTTATCTGCGCTTGCGGCGCTTCGTTGTGGGCCGGCAACTGCGCGAAATTGGGGTGTGGCGCTGGGCGCTGCTGGGGCCGTTGGCGCTGGTGCTGGCGGGCCGCGCTGTGAGCGCGGCGGCGGGCAGCGCGGGGGGCATCTGGGCCGTGCCGGTGCTGCTGGCGCTGTTCATAAGCCAAGCCCACCGGCAGCGGGCCGACCTCCGGTTTCTGGCCACGGCCGGTTCCGGGTTTCGGGGGTGGCTGGCCGCCGAATACGCCTTGTGGGCCGTGCCCGTCGCGCTGGCCTTGCTCGGTTTGGGCTGGCTGATGGGTCGGGTAGCGCCCCTGGTCGTTGTTGGAGCCGCGCTGCTCACCGTGGGGCTGGCCGCGTTGGCCGCCGGGTTGCCGGCGCGGGCCGAAGTGCCCCGGCGTTCGCGCTGGCGCAGCCCGTTTCGCAGCGAGGCGTTCGAGTGGGTAGGGGGGGCGCGAGCGAGCAAGGCGCTGTGGCTGGCCCCGGCGCTGCTGGCCGCCGCTGCCTGGCCGCCGCGCAGCCCGCTGGGGCCGGTGCTGGCCCTGGCGGGCTGGCTGCTGGTGTGCGTGGGCCACTACGGTACCCCCGAGCCGGCCACCATGCTGCTGTTGGCCGGGCAAACGCCGGGCGCGTTTCTGCGGCGGCGGTTGGCACTGGGCTTGTGGGCGGCGGGCGCGGTGGCGGGGCCGCTGTTGCTGGCGCTGGCCACTACGGCGGCGGGGCCGGCCGGGGCGCTGGCCGTGGGCCTGGCCTGGGCGGGGTTGTTGAGCCTCGTCATCCTCGCCAAGTACGCCTTTTATCCGTCGGCCTGGCAAATCCGCTCGACGCAGGCGTTGCTGGTGAGCGTGGCCCTGGCCCTGCCTGGCCACCCGCTCTACCCGGTGCTGCTGCTGGTGGCCGTGGGCGGCCTGCTGTGGCGAAGCCGGCGGCGGCTGGCGGAGTTGCTGGGCTGAAAACGGCCATGCGCGGCGCTCATAATCACAAAAACCGACATTTTATGCTGCAAATCAGCCACCTGGCCAAAGCGTACGGCCGCAACCAAGTGCTGCACGATGTGAGCCTGCGCGTGCTGCCGGGCACCATTCACGGGCTGGTGGGGGCCAACGGTGCCGGCAAAACCACACTCATTAACTGCCTTTACGGCCTCGAAACCGGCTTTTCGGGCACCGTGACGGCCACCGCCGCGCCGGGCCGGCCAGTGCGCGAAACCACCGGCTTGCTGCCCTGCGAACCGTATTTCTACCCGCGCCTCACCGGCCGCGAGTACGTGCAGTTCTGCCTGCAAGCCCGCCGCCGGCCCCTGGTTGACCTGAACGGCTGGAACCAGCTCCTCGAGCTGCCCCTCGACCGCTACGCCGACGAATACTCCACCGGAATGCGGAAAAAGCTGGCCCTGCTGGCGCTTTTTGTCCAGGATTTTGCCTACCTCGTCCTCGACGAACCCTTCAACGGCCTCGACCTCGAAGCCGGCCTCTTGCTCAAGGAAATCCTCAAGCGCCTGCGCGCACGCGGCACCGGCATTCTGCTGACTTCGCACCTGCTGGCGGCCCTCACCGAAACCGCCGACGAAATCTCGGTGCTCGTGGGCGGGCGCATCCAGCGCCGCTACGCCGCCGCCGAATTTGGCACCCTCGAAGCCGATTTGCTGGACCATCTCCACCGCGAGAAGCTGGGTTTGCTCGACCATTTACTCTAATGCCAGTGGCCGCCGGTTGCCAGCGCACCGCTTCACAGCGCCAGATAAAACCCCGTCAGCAACGCCCGAAACGCCGCCGAATAATCGGCATCGTCGGCCGTGCGAATGGGCAGCTCCTCGACTTCCACCGCCTGCGCCCCGGCCCGCTCGAAGCGCACGATGTGCCGCGTGATGCGCCCCAGCGGCCGGTGCCGCACCAGCAACCGCCGTTGCGGGTGCAGCCCCACGGCTTGCGCGGCCTGCGCAAAAATCAGCATTTCGGGCGGGGGCAGCAGCACCGTCAGCGCCCCGTGGGGCAGCAGGAAATTGGTAGCAAACTGCGCCAGCTCCTCGAAGGTGAGGGAGGTGGCTCCGGCGTGGCGGGCCAGGCGCCGGGTGGCATCGGGCGCGGGCAGCGCCCCCCGAAAAAACGGCGGGTTGCACACCATGTGCCCGAATTGGGCCGGGCCAGTGGCCGCGTACTGCGCCAGGCTCAGGGCGTGTACCTGAATGCGCTCGGCCCAAGGAGTTTGGCGCACGTTTGCTTGGGCCTGCGCGGCGGCGGCGGGGTCAATTTCCAGGGCGACAAGCGCGGCGCTGGCAAAGCGCTGGGCCAACATCAGCGCCAGCAGGCCGGTGCCCGTGCCGATGTCGAGCACGCGGCTGGCCCCGGCGGCGTCGGCTACCGCGCCCAGCAGGCAGGCGTCGGTGCTCACCTTCATCGCGCAATCATTTTGGGCGACGCGAAACTGCTGGAATTGAAAATAGTCGTTGGGCATGGGGTGGTGAGCACGGGCGGTGGCCAATCAGGATGCCGCGCATCTGGCGCAGCCGGCGGTGCAGCGCCGTGTTGCGGGCCGGGCAACGGCATTTACCGCCTGAATCGTTGTGCCGGTGTCACCAATCAGTGAGTGGCACCGCTGAAACCGTTTTCGCACCCGACGGAGGCCGCGCCTACTTTAGAAAGCCGTGCTGGTAGAGCTTGGGAACGAGCTGCACGGCCAGGGTTTTGAGGGCGGCCCGCAGGGCGGCGATGCGCTCGGTGTAGCCAGCATCGGCGCTTTTGGTGTGCATTCGGCCTGCCGCGTTGCGCTCCTGAAAGTGGGCGCGGATGTCGTAGTACGAGGCATTGGGGTTGGCAGTGG
>JANXUO010000421.1 GCA_025356245.1 Hymenobacter sp. | reverse complement strand
GGTAGCGGTTGTAGTCGAGGTCGAGGAGGCGCTGGGTGGGCACCCGGCCAAAGTCGGGGTCGCCGAGGTAGGTGGCACGGTCGGCGTAGGCGCGGCGCTCCACCTCGGTGAGGGCGTGCACGGCCAGCGGGGCGTGGTAGCCGAGGCGCGGAAAGTCGATGGGTTGCAGCATTTGCAGCATTTGCAGCAGCGCCACCCCGCCCGAGCTGGGCGGCGGCATGGCAATCACCTCGTAGTCGCGGTACTTGCCGCGCAGGGCCCCGCGCCACCGGGCCTGGTAGCCGTCAAGGTCTTTTTGGGTGAGCAGGCCGCGCCGCTTCTGCACTTCCGTGAGGAGCAGGCGGGCGGTTTCGCCCTGGTAAAACCCGGCCCGGCCCTGGTCGCGGATGCGCACCAGGGCGGCGGCCAGCTCGGGCAGGCGCAGGGTGTCGCCGGCCAGCCAGGGGCGGCCGCCCTCGGGGCGCAGGTAGGCCGGGGCCGGGCCGCCAGCGTTGATTTTAAGGAAGGCGACGCGGTGGTTGTTCAGCCCCTCGGCCTCCTTTTGGGTGAGGGGAAAGCCCTGGGCGGCCAGGGCCACGGCGGGCTGCACCAGGCTGGCCCAGCTCAGCTTGCCCAGGCGCTTGTGCAGGGCGGCCATGCCGGCCACGGTGCCGGGGGTGCCCACGGCCAGGGCCCCGTCGGTGCTGAGGCCGGGCACCACGTTGCCCTGCTTGTCGAGGTACATGTCGCGGCTGGCCCCGGCCGGGGCCGTTTCGCGGAAGTCGAGCGCTCCGGCCGTGCCGTTGCGGTCGAGGTAGAGCACGAAGCCGCCGCCGCCGATGTTGCCCGCCGCCGGCAGGCACACGGCCAGGGCAAACTGCACGGCCACGGCCGCGTCGTAGGCCGTGCCGCCGCGCTGCAGCACCTGGCTGCCAATGCGCGAGGCCTCGGGGTGGGCCGATACCACCTGGGCAAAGCGCGTCACCACCGGGGCTTCGGCCTTGGGCAGGGGCATGGCCAGGTTGCTCTCGTTGGCGCGGGAGGCGGAGGTGACGGGCCGCTCCGAGGAGCAGGCCAGCACGAAAAGGAGCGAAGCGGAGAGGAGTTGGAAGCGGGGGAAACGCATGGTTTCTGCAAAAGGCCGGATGTAATGTAAAGGTAAAGGATGGGAACTTGAAGGCGTGGGCTACCCAAGCAATGCCAATGCCCTACGGCAGTGGCGCAGTGCCGGTTTTCACCCGGCCAAGCCCCGGCAGCCGGGGTGCCACGCCTACCTTTGCCGCTGCCGCTCAACCTCCTTTTGCTATGGCTCCTCGTCCCGTTTCCTCCGCCCCCGTCGCCCGCAAGCCCGCCCCGCTGGTCCTTGTCAAAAACGATGCGGGGCTGGCCCCCTACGCGCCCGTGCTGCGCCAGCGCCAGCAGCGCCTCGCCGCCCGCCTCGCCGAAATTGAGCAGCACCACGGCTCGCTGCTCAACTACGCCACGGTGCATTTCGAGCAGGGCCTCTACCACGACGCCACCCGCGGCGGCTACGTGTACCGCGAGTGGGCCCCGGCCGCCGCAGGCTTGGCCCTGGTCGGCGATTTCAACTTCTGGAACCCCGCCGCCGACCCGCTGCACCAACTCGAATACGGCGTGTGGGAAGCGTTTTTGCCCGATACCGAAACCGGGCCGCGCCTCGCGCCCGGCAGCCGCTACAAAGTCCGCATCACGGCCGCCAACGGCACCCACGACCGCCTGCCCGCCACCCTGCGCCGCGCCGTGCAAAACCCCGAAACCCACGATTTTGCCGCCCAGGTGTGGGCGCCCGCCACGCCCTTCGCCTGGACAGACCAGCAATTTGACCTCGCGGCGGCCGTGCCCGCGCCGCTCATCTACGAAGCCCACGTGGGCATGGCCAGCGAAGCTGAAAAGGTGGCCAGCTACCGCGAATTTGCCGACTTCGTTCTGCCCCGCATCCAGGCCGCCGGCTACAACTGCGTGCAGCTCATGGCCGTGATGGAGCATCCGTACTACGGCTCCTTCGGTTACCACGTGGCCAACTTTTTCGCGGCCAGCTCCCGCTTCGGCACGCCCGACGACCTCAAGTATCTTATCAACGAGGCCCACCGCCGGGGCCTAGCCGTGCTGCTCGACATCGTGCACTCGCACGCCGTCAAAAACGAGGCCGAGGGCCTGGCCGACTTCGACGGCTCCGGCAACCTCTACTTCCACAAGGGCGCGCGCGGCAACCACCCCGGCTGGGACAGCAAGCTCTTCGATTACGGCCGCCCCGAGGTACAGCGCTTTCTGCTCAGCAATTTACGGTTTTGGCTCGAAGAATTTCACTTCGACGGCTTTCGGTTTGATGGCGTCACGAGTATGCTTTACCACCACCACGGCGAGGGCGTGAGCTTCGGCGACTACGCCGAATACTTCGGGCCGAGGGCCGACGAGGACGCCATCCTGTACCTCCAATTGGCCACCACGTTGGTGCACGAAGTGAAGAAAAACGCCCTGCTTATTGCCGAAGACATGAGCGGGATGCCCGGCCTGTGCCGCCCCATCAAGGAGGGCGGCATCGGGTTCGACTACCGCCTGGCCATGGGCATTCCCGACTTCTGGATTAAGCTGCTCAAGCACA
>JANXUO010000415.1 GCA_025356245.1 Hymenobacter sp. | reverse complement strand
GTTTACCCTGGCCAACCCCCGGCTTTGTTGTGCAACCCCTTCGGGGTAGTCGCCCCAGAGAAAAAGCAGCAACCAGAAACCAGAAGCACCAACTGCGACAGCGCAATCGCCGTTACATTTAAGCTCCCCGCTGCTATATTGGGGGTGCCATTGCTGGTTGGGCGGCAGCAGCGACGCCACTTTTCTGGTTGCGGTACCGGCACTGGCCGCTTCGCCGTCGTAGCTTCAACCCGCCACCCAACGCCCACACGTTCTCCCCTCAAAACAATGGCCTTTCTCGTGTCCTGCCTCCGCGCCCGGCGCAGCCTGTTTGGGCTGCTGACGGCGCTGCTGTGGGCCACGGCAGGCACCGCATTGGCCCAGCACCGGCCCGACGCGGCCGCCGCCCCGCCGCCGCCGGGAGCGCCGGTGCAAACTGCCCGCGTCGAGCTCAAGTTGGAAAGCTACAACTCGGAAGTACACGTGCAGGCCCTGGCCGCCGACAGCTCCGTGGTGCTGCTCGTGGGCCAGGACCCGCGCCACGAGCCCGACCGGCAATTCACCTTTCAGCACTACGACCAGCGCCTGCGCCTGCGCCGCGAGCGGCCCGCGCCCGTGCCCGCCGAGTACCGCTACGCCCGCAGCTGCGCCGAGGGGCCGGCGGTGTTCGCCCTATTTCGCTCCACCGTGCACGACGGCCGCCTGTGGGCCCTGGCCTACGACGGCCGCAGCGGGGCCGTGCGCACCCAGGAGTTCGACACCCGCCTAAGCCGCGAAGTGGTGGACCTCAAGGCCCTCGACGGCCGCCTGTTCGCCAACGTGCTCCTCGCCGATGGCCAGCACGTCACGGCCCTGCTGCTCGACGTGCCCACCGGCCGCTTCCAGTACCTGCCCGCCGTGTACGAGCCCCTGCCCACCCAGCTCTCGTTCGCCACCGACGCCGCCCGCCGCCGCGCCGAGTACGTGGTGAGCCAAACCAACGGCCGCAAAAGCCGCCTGCTGCTCAAGCAGGTGTCGGCCGACGGCGGGCTGCTGCTGCACTCCCAGTACGTGCAGGCCGAAAACGACCGCAGCCTCATCACGGCCCAGCTCGCGCCCCTGGCCCACGACTCGGCGGCCCGCCTGCTCACCGGCACCTACTCGCTGCGCGACCCCGCCTACGCCCAGGGCCTGTTCGTGACCGACCTCGGGGCCGTGCCCGAGGGCCAGCGCCCCCCGCTGCGCTTCTACGACTTTCTCAACCTCAAGCATTTCTTCGATTACCTCAGCCCCGGCCACCAGGCCCGCCTGCGCCGCCGCATCGAGCGGCGCGTGGCCAGCGCCAGCCCGCCCCTGCGCTGGCACTACCACCTGCTGCTGCACGAGCTGCTGCCCCAGCCCGGCGGCGGCTACGTGCTGGTGGCCGAGGCGTATTTTCCGCACTACCGCTACAACGGCTACGGCTACGGCTACAGCCCCGGCGGGGGCCGCTACGGGGCCTTGGGGCCTTCGCCCTACGGCCTGTCCACTACCCGGGTGTTCGACGGCTACCAAACCACCCATGTGCTGGTCTGCGGCTTCGACGCCCACGGTGCCCTGACCTGGGACAACGTATATGTCGTGAACGACCTGCGCCGCGACGACCTCGAAGAAGCCGTGCGCGTGCAGCCCCTGCCCGACGGCCGCCTCGCCCTGGCCTACTTCGACGACGACCACCTGCGCTACAAGCTCATCGACCGCGCCACCCCCGGCCCCGACGACCTGAAGGTGCCCCTGCAAACCACTGCCCCCCCCGCCCCCGAAAAAATTGCCGACTCCGAACAAAGCGGCCTCCAGCCCTGGTATGGCAGCACCTTTGTGGCCAGCGGCTACCAGCGCCTGCGCCCCAGCCGGGGGCCCGAGCGGCAGGTATTTTTTTTGAACGCCGTGGCGTTTTGAGCGGTTGTTTACGTCTGAAATCTCAACTTATATACCTTCTTGACCTCACGCCATGCGAACGCTGAACATTGCAATCTCAGACCTCGAATACACTAAATTCGGCTTGAAAGACGAGTTCTTTAACTTCACCGATTTCCTTGATTTGGTGAGTAAGGAACTGACCCGCCAACACCTGAACGAGTGCCTGACATTGGCCGAAAAACACGGGCTTTCCGACCTGACAATGGCCGAAATAACCACCGAGGTACAAGCCGCTCGAAGTCGTGCAAAAGGTCGTGCTTGACACCAACGTGTTGGTTTCGGCGCTCATCCAACGCAGTTACCCGTACTTGATACTCAACGAGCTTTTTCTGGAACAGCGGTTTCAGCTCTGCGTTTCCGACGAGGTGCTGGCCGAGTACCACGAGGTGCTATCGCGGCCTAAATTTGCCCGATTCGCCGATTTCTTCGTGCGAGCGAACGCCCTACTGACCGAAGTAGAAAATCGGGCTGTCCACTACACGCCAACCATCCGGCTGAGTTTGATTTCTGACCCCGACGACAACATGATTTTGGAACTAGCCGATGTGTGCAAGGCCAATTTCGTCGTGACCGGCAACACCACCGATTTCACGTTTCCCGTTTACAAAAACACCCAAATCGTCGGCCCCAAAGAGTACTGGGAAAGTCACCAGCTTTCTCGTTAGCAGAAAATTTTCGTACTTCCCTTCGGGACTTTTCTTTTTTAAATTTCAAAGCACCCACTTCCCATGCGCCAATCCCTCCGCCTTCCCTTTCTCTTCCTGCTCCTGCTGCTGGCCGGCTGCCGCGCCGGTGGCCCCGGCACGCCGGCCCGCACGGTGGCTTCTTTCTTCTCCAAATACGAAGGCCGCGACGGCTTCAAGGGCACCGAGTGGTCGGCCGGTTTGTTGCAGCGGCTGGCGCTCGTCAAGGCCGCCAAGCTGCTGGGTGGGTCCGATTTGACCAACGCCATTACCGGCATTCGAGCGGCGCGGGTCATCAGCTTTGCGCCCACTACGGTGGGGGCGCGGGTGCTGGCCGCGCAGGGGCTGCGCGACGAGGCCACCGGCATCCTGCAAGGCCAGAAATACCAGGCGCTGGGCGGCGGCGCGGCCTTGGGCAGCAACTACCAGATTTCGACGCGCGGCAGCGGCGACAAGGTGGACGAGTTTGCCGCCATCGGGGCCCTGCCCGATGTGGCCGACTCCTTTGTGCTGGTGAGCGTGCAGGGCAACTTTACGCAAGCCCAGGTGGCCGCGCTGGGCAAGTACCTGCCGCAGCTGGTGCAGGCCACGCGGTAGGGCAGTGGTCGGGCGAATCGCCCGAAGGGCTTCGTCCGGCCACTGCCCGTTGCACGACTTGCGTCGGCCACCCGTCGGACGAATAGCCCGAAGGGCTTCTCCGACGGGTGCGGAGTGAACGGCTCGCGTTGAGGCCGCAATGAGGTAGTCCTGGGGCAGCATACGCGCACTGGTCGGACGAAGCCCTTCGGGCGATTCGTCCGACCAGTGCCGTTCTGGGGCAGCATACGGCAGTGGCCGGACGAAGCCCTTCGGGCGATTCGCCCGACCACTAGGCTAGCGCCGCATCAGGCGCTCGATGTCGTCGGCTTGCAGGGGGATATTGGCCATCAAATCCTCGTTGCCGGTGGCGGTGAGGAGGATGTCGTTTTCGAGGCGGATGCCCAGGTTTTCGTCGGGAATGTAGATGCCCGGCTCGCAGGTATAGACCATGCCCGCTTCAAAAGTGCGGTACTTGTAGCCCGCGTCATGCACATCAAGGCCGAGGTAGTGGCTGGTGCCGTGCATGAAATATTTTTTGTAGGCCGGCGCGTCGGGGTCTTCGTTCTTCACGTCTTCGGGTTTGAGCAGGTCGAGTTTGATGAGTTCGTCGCTCATGCGGGCACCCACTTTTTTGTGGTACTCCTCAATTTCGTTGCCCGGCACGAGCAGGGTTTTGGCGTAGGTCATCACGGCCAGCACGGCCTCGTACACGGCGCGTTGGCGCTTCGTGAAGCGGCCGTTGACGGGGATGGAGCGCGAAAGGTCGGCGGCGTAGTTGGCGTACTCGGCCCCGAAATCGAGCAGGATAACGTCGCCGTCGTGGCAGGGCTCGTTGTTGCTGACGTAGTGCAGGATGGTGGCGTTTTTGCCGCTGGCCACGATGCTGCCGTAGGCCGGCCCCCGGCTGCGGTTGCGGAGAAACTCGTGGACGATTTCGGCCTCAATCTCAAACTCGTGGACGCCGGGCTGCACGAAGCCCAGCACCCGCCGAAACGCCTTTTCGGTGATGGCGCAGGCCCGACGCAACAGCGCCACTTCGGGGGCGCTTTTGATGGCCCGGAGCTGGTGCAGGAGCCGGGCGGCGCGGCGGTAGCTGTGCAGCGGGTAAGCGTCTTGCAAGCGCTTGATGAAGCGCGCATCGCGGGTTTCGACCTCCACCACCGCCCGGATGTGCTCGTTGGTGTTGAGGTACACGCTTTCGGCCTCGTTCATGAGGGCCGGCAGCAACGTCTCGAAGGCGGGCAGCCACTTTATTTCGGGGATGCCCGACACCTCGCGGGCCTGCTCCTTGGTGAACTTATAGCCTTCCCAGACCAGAATAAGGTCCGAAGTTTCTTTCAGAAACAGGATTTCGCGCTGCTTTTCGAGCCGCGCATCGGGGAAGATGACGAGGATGCTGTCTTCCTGGTCCACACCGGTGAGGTAAAACAGGTCGTTGTTCTGGCGGAAGGCCAGGTGGCCGTCGGCGTTGGTCGGCATCACGTCGTTGGCCTGGAAGATGGCCAGCGCGCCGGGCGGCAGCAGCTCGCGGAAGCGGCGGCGGTTTTCGGCGAAGAGGTCGGCGGCAATGGGGGCGTAGCGCATGGGGGGGAGTGCGGGTTTGGAACGGAGCCGCAAGTTAGGCCCGGCGTGCAGCGTGCAACGGGTAGCGGCCGGGACGGGCCACGGAGGCGGGTGCCCCGCAGCCACCGCGTGGCGTTCTTTTCCTTTCGAGAATTGAAAATCATTCAAAAACAGGCCGACGTTGTTGAATGATTTACCAACTTTATAACCGAAACTGGCAATTCCATTCAAAGAACTGCCAACATCGGTGCCGGAAACGGCATTTCCGGCACCTAAACTGCCATATCCAATACCGATGTTGGCAACTACTGCACGTACATAGCCGAAATAAGCCCCGGAAACGGCGGTTCCGGGACGGCCGGCGGCACCTTCGGACCCGGAGCCGCCGGCCGCAGCGCCCACATTTCCGCCGCGCCCACCGCACCGACCGACCTTTTGCGGTGTTGTGTCCTCATGCCCGAACCGTTGTACCTACCCCCGCTGCTGGAGCTAACCCCGCGCCCCGACCTGGGCGTGCTGCTCAGCCGCTGGCACTACCAGCCCGAAACCCCCGCCGCGCTGCGCCCCTGCTACCAGGAGCTGGCCGACGTGGCCGTGGCCACCAACTGCCGCTTCTGGCTGCAAGACCTGCGCCGCCGCGAGTCGCCGGACCAAGCCACCAAGCGCTGGCTGCTCGACGAATACTACCCCGACGTGACCCGCCGGCTGGGCCAGCGGCTGTTTGTGGCCTACCTCTTCAGCCCCGCCCTGCACCGCCTCATCGTGGAAGCCCCCGACTACGCCCCGCCCGAGGCCTACAGCAACACCCCCTACGCCCTCGATTTTTTCGGCAGTGAGGGCGACGCCATCGCCTGGCTGCAAATGCATCAGCCCTAGGGCCACCGCGCCCTGCCTACTTTTGGACTTCACTTCAGCCTGCTTCATTTTGACAACTTTACGCCCCGCCGCTGCGCTGCTGGCCCCGGCCCTGCTGACCCTGGCCCTGCTGGCCGCCTGCAACCAGCAAAAACCGGCCGAAACCGGCACCGCCGCCACCGCCGCCACTGCCGAAACCGCCCCGGCCCTCAACGCCTTTTTCGAGCACTACTGGGAGCGGCAGTCGCGCCTCGACCCGCTGGGGGCCACCGCGCAGGGCGACAACCGCTTCAACGACCAGCTGCCCAACTCCGGTGCCCAGGCGTACCGGCGCGAGGTGCAGGACTTTTGCCAGCACACCCTCGACAGCCTCCGCACCTTCGACCGCGCCAAGCTGACGGCCAACGACCAGATTAGCTACGACATGCTGGCCTTCGACCTCGAAACCCGGCTCAAAAGCTTCGGGCTGGGCGGCGACGGCGGGGCCAACTTCTGGCAGATGCCGTTTTATCAGATTGGGGGCCTGCCGCTCACCATGGGCCAGATTGGCTCCGGCGAGGGCTTCCAGCCCTTTAAAACCGTGCGGGACTACGACAACTGGCTGGGTCGGGCGCACGGCTTTGTGGCCTGGACAGACACGGCGGTGGCCGACTTCCGCGCCGGCCTGCGCAGCGGCCGGGTGCTGCCCCGCGCCCTGGTGCTGAAAATGATACCGCAGCTCCGCGAGCTGCAAGTCACGGACCCCACCAAAAGCCTGTT
>JANXUO010000397.1 GCA_025356245.1 Hymenobacter sp. | reverse complement strand
GGCCGCCAGCTTCCCGCGCTACACCAAGGCCATTGTGCTGGTGAACACCCGCGAGTACGGCGGCACGGGCGGCGCGGCCATCACGATGACCGGCAATAATGCGGCGCCCGAAATCATGCTGCACGAGATGGGCCACACCTTTGGTCTGCTGGCCGACGAGTACTGGGCGGGGCCAACGTACGCCGCCGAAAAGCCCAACCTGACGCAGTTTGTGAACCCCGTACGCTGGCAGTCGTGGGTGGGCACGGGCAGCGTGGGCACCTTCGCCCACGCCGAGTCGCCGACGTGGTACCGGCCCCACCAAAACTGCAAGATGCGCTTCCTCAACGCCCCGTTTTGCAACGTGTGCCGCGAAACCCTCATCGAGAGCATTCACCGCTACGCGCGGCCCGTCGATGCCATTTCGCCCGACGTGCCCGACCTGCCCAACCCGACGGCCGACCAGCTTTTCAGCCTCACCCTGCTGCCGCCCACGCCCAACACCCTGCGCACCAAGTGGCGGCTCGACGGCGCCCCCCTGGCCGGCAACGTAACCCAAGTACTAGTGCCCCGCGCCCGCCTCGCCACCGGCAACCACACCGTGGAAGCCGAAGTGCTGGACACCACCACCGCCAGCCACAGCACCACGCACCGCGTGCTGCACCGCTACCTCAACACCTGGGACGTGGTGCAAACCCCCACCGGCACCCGCCTGAGCACGAGCAGCGCCGAGTACACCATCGAAACCTACCCCAACCCCGTGGCCGAGGCCCTCACCCTGGCCTACACCCTACCCCGGCCCGCCGAAGTACGCCTGAGCCTACTCGACGCCACCGGCCGCCGCCTCAAAACCCTGAGCCACGGCCGCCAGCCCGCCGGCACCTACACCTACCAGCTGCGCACCGCCGAAACCCTGAACCTGCGCACTGCCGGCACCTATACGCTGGTGCTCGACATCGACGGCCGCCTCTTCAGCCAGCCGATTGTGAAGGAGTAGCGCCGCATTTTTGGCCCCCACCGTGAACCCAGATATAACTCCAAGGCAGCTTGAAAAATAAAATACCTTGTTGCAACCTGACGCCGGTTTCACAACCGCAGCTTTGCGCGGGCGTTGTCAAAATTGAGAATCACATTACAACCCCGTTCCTGAAACAGTTGTTTTACGTCGTTTTGGCTGAAGGCCCGGCTGTCCCGCGAGGCAAATAGCACGGGTTCGCCAGCTGCTGTGCTGGCCAGTTCTTCCACCCGTTCCAACAACGACGCTGCAACGATGGCATCGGGCAACGTGAGGGCGGTTGTATCGGCTAGTTCGGCAGTGCGCAACCAAACAGATTCTGTCAGTTCAATCGTTTGAGCTACAGATGTAAGCCGACGACTAATGGCCAGTAGCCGCTCCTGCTGGCGCACATCGCGCCCTTCTAGCACAGTGGTAAATTCCGGCATCAGTTTCTTCAGCAGTTGCTTATCGGTTGTTTCACGTTCGGCAGCAGTCAGTTCGGCAAATACACTCTTTTGGAGCGCATCACGGCTTTTGCCCAACTCGCGTAGCTTGTAAACAGCTTCCATGAAGCTGAAAGCAGGGGTATGCAGCGCCAAGCGGCCTTCTTCAGCGGCTTGCAACAAGGTTTCGCAGGCGCTGGCCTGCTTCTGCCCAAGTATGAGTTCCAGCAAAAAATTGCTCTCAACCAGCAAATGCATAAGCAGCGGGGTGGGGAGCGGCCATAATCGTGCCGTAGCGCAATGCCGTATGCAGCCCGGAATCTACTAGCCAACTCTGCGCGGGCTGGGCCAGCAAGTCAGCGGACTGGTCTTGTAATGCTACTGATAGCCAGGTAGTCACGACCCGCTCCAGCCCGCCCGAAACTAGCTTCGCCAACGGTACCCGCTGGGTATCGATTGCCACATTGAGGCATTCCGAAGTGTTGATGGCAAAATCAACATCATTGCCTGCCAAGGTCCTAAGGTGCTCTTGAAGAACTTGTAGTTGAGTTCCAATCAGGAGGGGTGCTGGCCGACGTTGTGACGCTGGATTGCGCAACAACACGAACTCTGGAGTAATGAAAAGCGCATACAACTCCGGGCGTTGCTGCCCGGTTTCCCGCAACCATTGCATGGCTGTGCGCAACGTACCACTCTGTGGTATTCGTGCTTTCAGTTCAACTACTAGCCGCAGGTTTTGGTTGGCATCGTACCCGAGCAGGTCGGCCCATTTCCAAGGCCATTCTTTTTGAAAATCAGCCATCGTACAAAGTAAGTAAAGGTTTCTTGCTGGCAACGCTGCCCGTCCCCTACAAGTTGCTGGTTAAGACAGATATTAAGCTTCTACCACCTCGGCCACGGGCAATACATCACTGGTTATCAAATCCTTCTCCAGCCGCAGGTTGTCGATGATGAACTCCTGGCGGGCAGGGGTATTTTTGCCCATGTAGTAGGTCAGTACCTGCTGAATGCTGCGGTCGGAAGTGAGGATGACGGGCTCCAGCTTGATGTTGTCGCCGATGAACTTGCCGAACTCGTCGGGCGAAATCTCGCCCAGGCCCTTGAAGCGGGTGATTTCGGGGTTGCGGCCCAGCTTGCGCATGGCGGCCTGCTTCTCGCTTTCATTGTAGCAGTAAATGGTTTCCTTGCGGTTGCGCACCCGAAACAGCGGCGTTTCGAGGATGAAAACGTGGCCGTTGCGCACGAGGTCGGGAAAGAATTGCAGGAAGAACGTCAGCAGCAGCAGGCGGATGTGCATCCCGTCCACGTCGGCGTCGGTGGCAACAACAACTCGATTATACCGCAGCAACTCAATGCCTTCTTCAATGTTGAGGGCGTGTTGCAGCAGGTTCAGCTCCTCGTTTTCGTACACGATTTTCTTCTTCAGCCCAAAGCAGTTCAGCGGCTTGCCGCGCAGGCTAAACACGGCTTCCAGCTCCACGTTGCGGCTTTTGGTGATGCTGCCGCTGGCCGAGTCGCCCTCCGTAATAAAGAGCGTGGTGAGGGCTTCCTTCTCCGCGTCCTTGCTTTCGCCGAGGTGGAAGCGGCAGTCGCGCAGCTTGCGGTTGTGGAGGTTGGCCTTTTTGGCGCGTTGGTTGGCCAGCTTTTTCACGCCCGCCATGTCCTTGCGCTCGCGCTCGCTTTGCAAGATGCGCTTGAGCAGGGCCTCGGCTACCAAGGGGTTCTTGTGCAGGTAGTTGTCGAGGTGCTCCTTCACAAAATCGAGGATGAAGCCGCGCACCGTCGGCCCGTCTTCG
>JANXUO010000319.1 GCA_025356245.1 Hymenobacter sp. | reverse complement strand
AGGACGGGGGCCGTGAGGGCGTAGTTGGCCAGGGCGGGCAGTTGGGCATCGGCGGCGTCGAAGAGGGCGGCGCTCACGTCGCGCAGCTCCTCGGGCTTCATGGCCCGCAGCTGCCGGCTGCTGAGGGTGGCGCGGGCCAGCAGGTCGGTGTTCTTGGCTTTGGTGGCCAGGCTCCGCAGGGGCCCCTGCACCACGGGCAGCAGCTTGAGCAGCACCCGGCGGGCCTCTTTGGCGGTTTTGGTGTTGAGCAGCGTGCTGAGCGGGGCCGTGCCCACGCGGGCTTTCAGGGCGTTGTAGGCGGCCTGCACGTCGGCGGCTTCCGCCTCGGCTACCGGGCTGGCCTTGATGGCCGCCAGGTGGTCGGCAATGAATTTGACCAGCACCGTGGTCATGGCGTACTGTAAATCGCGGCGGTCGTCCATGTGATTGAGGAAAAGAGGGGTGAGGGGCCAGACGGCCGCCAATATTACAAAACTTTCGGCAACCGGGCGGCCGGGCACCACTGGCGAGAGGCGGGCACCACCGGCGAGGGAGCTTACCGCGGTGGCAAGCTTGCTTTTCGCGCTGGCAAGTTGGCGGGCACCACTGGCAAGTGGCCTTTGCGCGGTGGCAACGGCACCGTCGCCGTTGGCAAGCCAGCTTTCCGCGCTGGCGCGGGGTGTTTTCGCGGTGGCGAGCGCGGTTTTCGCGGGGGTGAGATGGCTTTTTGCGCTGGCGAGATGGACTGTTTTTGTTTGGGTGTAATCAGGGGCTCTTTTTCGGCATGAACTTACCAATCGGTTCTTTGGTCGTTTCGTGCAGCCAAGCCTCGCGGGCGTTTATTGAGTTACCGTAAATTACTTCCGCCGCTTCGCTGGGCGACCTAAAAGTGTGTTCACAGGCAAAGCGTAAGGTGTTTTCATGGGGTACCAAAACGCCTGTTTGCATCAAATGGTCACGCATTATTTTCTTAGCTGGCGGCATTGATTTTGTAACGGTGCCCGCCGCCAATGCGCCCTCCGCGACCCTCATTTTGCCATCGGGTAGGTACTCAGCTTTAGCATCAGCACCGCGGCCTTTAAGGCGAAATAGAATAGTAGCATCGGGCGTAACAAGCAGTTGCGGGCCATTGTCCAACTTTGCTGCTGTTTTCAACAGTTGCGCTTTTACTATAGGTGGTTGGGGTTTGCCAGCCGCAAAAAAACCAACAGATTCCAAAAATGAAATGGCAATATCTTCATTGATGGGGTAATTGTTTCTCGTGTGCATTTGGTACACCAGTTCCTGCTGCAACAAGCGTTTGTTTTGGTGTGAGCTGACTTTCGCCGATTCCAGCAATTTGTGCAGTTCCGAATATATTTGCTGGCGCTCCCAACGCCCCTCGGCAATTTCCTGCGCCTTTCCCGAAACCACGGCCGCCTTACTCAACAGTTCTTCAAACGCTTGTGACACCTGCTCTGGGTGGTGGTTTAGGAGGTCATAATCATCAAAAAGCCGGTCGCGAAATGCTGCACTACCCGGTGCGTAATAGAAACGCCAATGCTGCCCATCGGTCAGCAGAATCAAATCCGCTTTGTTGTTTTTGTTATAGTCCATCATCTGGGTTTCTACCTTGCCCAGGAAGGGCAGCAACAAGCCCACGCGTTTACATTCAATATACACTTTGGGGATTTTTGGCCCCCACGCCCGCAGTGTAATGTCCACTTTCGTGTGGTCGTCATCGTGGGGCTTGTCCTCGGTAATCACCTCGTTAGGGTTCCAGATATTCCAGCCCAGCGCCAGCAACACTCGGCCCACCAGCGAGAAGCGTACGTGTTCCTCGTTTTTGTATTCTTGGTTTTCCAGCCGCTGCCGGATGTCAGTCAGGGCTTGTAGGAGGTTTTCGGCCATCAGTAGTGGTGTAAAATCTAGCACAAGTATAAGCAGCATTTGCGCTGGGATTTGCGGACCCTTTTTGCCTGCCCGCCCCCCACTGCCTTATATTTGCAGCCCTGCCCGCCCCATGCTTCAATTGCTGCGTCCCGTTTTCACCGCTTTTCGCGCCACCGCCCTGTTGGTAGCCGTGCTGCTGGTGCTGGGCCTCAATCAGCGGGCGGTGAGCGTGTGGCGGGTGCCCGTGGGCAAAACCCGCCTCGCCGCCGCGCCCCGCGCCACAGTGGTCAAGCAGAAGGTATTGCTCGAAGCCACGGCTTCGCTGGGGCATTTTGTGGCCCCGCTGCCGGTGGCCTGGCTGCCGCTGCTGGCGGGCACTTCGGGGGCACCCTGGGCGGCGTTGCGACGGGCGTTGGCCGTGCTGCCGGTGCGGGCGGGCGTGTCGGCGGGGGCGGTGTTTCGGGCGCGGCTGCTGGCCGTGGCGCTCTCGCCGCAAGCCCCGTAGCCGTGGTCTGACGACTTTTTCAGTCGTCCGACCGCTTCGTTTGCCGTCTCGCGCCTGCCGCAGCCCAACGGATGGCCC
>JANXUO010000297.1 GCA_025356245.1 Hymenobacter sp. | reverse complement strand
TCGGCAAACACGGGCCGCAGCAGCGGTAAAATAAGTAATGCAAGTCCACCCAACAGGAATGAAAGCTTGCTTTTTGGCACAGAAAGAGGCAACTTCACAGAAAACGGAACAATTATTAAAACCTGAAATTTAGTTGCCACGCCCGCCGGGGTTAAGGCGTTTTTAAAAGCACAAAAGTTAATTAAAATGCCGCGTTTATTTAATTCGAACGCGCAGCATTTCTTTGTTTTCAATAAATCCAATCAATTCATCACCGGCTTGTACAGCTGCTACACCGGCCGGGGTTCCAGTGAAAATTAAATCGCCTTGTTTGAGCGTAATATACTGCGAAACAAACGAAATTATTTTAACAAATGGATGCAGCATCAGGCCCGAATTTCCTTGTTGACGGACAATGCCGCCGATTTCTAGACGAAAATTGATAGCAGCAAAATCAGTAAATTCGATGGCCGGAATAAAATCTTCGGAAACCGGGGCCGAGCCATCGAAGGCCTTGGCTAATTCCCAGGGCAGGCCCTTCTTTTTTAATTCCGATTGTAGGTCGCGGGCCGTAAAATCGACGCCCAGGCCAATTCCGTCGAAATAAGTATGGGCAAATTGCTCGTCGATGTGACGACCGTTTTTACACACGCGCAACACCAATTCTATTTCGTGGTGAATGTCCTGTGAAAACGCCGGAATGAAAAACGGCTGACTGCGTTGGAGCAGAGCCGTTTCGGGCTTCATGAAAATAACGGGCGCGGCCGGCGTTTCGTTGTGGAGTTCGGCAATATGGTCGGCGTAATTGCGGCCGATGCAGACGATTTTCATGGCTTATCGGAAAGGAGGGCGGGTTGGGCCGTCAAAAATACGGCTTCATCGGCTTTGCCGGGTACCTGCGGCCTACATTAATACTTTTGCTGGTAGTTGCCGTATAGCGCCACAGGGACTTCGGACGGTTTGGCCCGAAACCTGCACTTAGTTTCTCCAGGGCTTACGCAATGGCCGCCAACGAGAATTCCTGCATTTTCGCATTGACCGATTTGCCAGCTGCCTCATTTTCTTAAAAAACATTTTTTTGCTCATGTTCCGCAAAGCTCTTTTAATTAGCAGCCTAAGTCTGTTGGCTGCTTGCACTACAGTGCCCATCACGGGCCGCCGCCAGCTAAGCCTGGTATCGGATGGCGAAATGAACTCGCTGGCGGCCACGCAGTACCAGCAGGTGCTTTCCAAAAGCAGGCTCTCGGCTAATGCGCAGGAAAATGCAATGGTAAAGCGCGTAGGTCAGCGCATTCAGCAGGCCGTGGAGTTGTACTTTCGCCAGCAAAATGCCTCCGACCAGCTCAACGGTTACCAGTGGGAGTTCAACGTTATCGACGACCCCAAAACCCAGAACGCCTGGTGTATGCCTGGTGGAAAGGTGGCTGTATATACTGGTATTTTGCCCATCACCCAAGACGAAAACGGCCTGGCTGTCGTCATGGGCCACGAAATTGCCCATGCCGTGGCCAAGCACGGCTCCGAGCGCATGAGCCAAGGCTTGGTGCAGCAGCTGGGCGGCGCGGCGCTGTCGGTGGCCTTGTCGAGCAATGCCCCGGCCACTCAGGAGTTGGCCTTGCAGGCGTTTGGCGTGGGCTCGGCGCTGGGCACCCTCAAATTTGGTCGTAATCAAGAGTCGGAAGCCGACCACTTGGGCTTGATTTTTATGGCAATGGCGGGCTACAACCCCGCCACGGCCATCGGCTTCTGGCAGCGCATGGACGCCAAGGGCGGCCCCTCGCAGCCCGAATTTTTATCGACCCACCCCTCCAACGGTACCCGCGTGGCCGACATCGAGCGCGAGCTGCCCGAGGCCAAGAAATACTACCGGCCCCGCTAACACGTTTGGGTAAGAAGGTATTGCAAGGCTCTGCCCTAACCTAAAAATGGCGCTTACGCTCCATAATATTTGAGCAAATTGGGCCTCTTTTCCTCACTGCTATTCTCTCCGAAGCCATGAATCTGCTGCCACGTTTGTTAGGGTTAGGGCTGTTGGCCGTGCTGGTTTCGTTGCTGGTGCTCACGTCGTGCGAGTCAGTGAAGCGCGGGGCTGGCGAAACAGCCACGCCCAGCAAATCATCCTCGACGGGTGGCGCCGCCGTAGCCTCGGATGGTCGGGCTATTGCCCAGCTGGATTCGGTGGGCAAGGTTAGCTTTAAAACTCCGCAGGCTACGTTGGCCGCCGCTTTCATCCGGCAGTTCAACGATGGCACGGTCATCGATAAAATCATTGTTCGCAAAGCCCCACCCACCAATCCGGGCGAAAAAACCACTTGCTTTTTGGTGGGTATGGGCCTGAAAAACGGCAACTTCCGGGCTATGGCCCTGCCCCTCACGCTCAGCTCCGACGGCGGTACTTATTACCTGCCCGCCTCGGCTGCCCGTTACACGCTCACCGGTATTGGCTGCCCCGCGTGCTACTTCAGCTTCGACGACAGCGGCAGCATTGTGGGCAGTAGCTGCTCCGAAAATTCCGGTGGCAGCAGCTGCGATTTGAAGGTAGAGCCCACCAACGCCTTGTTTGCCAGCCGATGAGCACGCCCCAAAAATGGCTTTTGCGCTTGGGGCTCACGGCCCTGGCCCTACTGCTCACCACCGACCGCCGACGGCCCAAGCCCACGCTTCCGCCCACAAAAAAGCCCGCTGTTTAGCGGGCTTTTTTGTTTTCAACCAAAGTTGGCTAATAATTCAAATGGCTAGCCATCAGCTAACTAATTACCCCGTAATTTCCGTCGCCAGCGCCGGAATGTCTAAGCCATCAAACGTGCCCGACGACATCAGCAGCAGGTTGGTGTCGGCCCAGGCTTGGCGGCGCAGGAAAGCCGCAAGCTCGGTACTGCTGGTGAAAACCTGCAAATCGGGCCGGGCAAAGGCGGCGGCTACGGCTTCGGGAGCCAACGGGGGCAAATGCTTGTGGGCCAGCACCTGGGGGTTGAAGTAAACCACTGCCGCATCGGGCGCATCGAAGCAGTGCGCGTACTGCGGCAAAAACGCCGGGTTGAGGCTGCTAAACGTGTGCAGTTCCAGGCAGGCCACCAGCCGACGCTGCGGAAACTGCTGCTTAAACGCCGTGGCTGTAGCCCGCAACTTGCTGGGTGCGTGGGCAAAATCTTTGTAAACGACTGACTTTTCGCCCTGCCGCACCAGCTCCAGTCGCCGCGCTGCGCCGGGGAAGGAGGCCACGGCTTTGAAAAAATCTTTGCCCCTAATGCCCAGCTGCTTGCATACTTCCTTCGCTGCCGAAATATTGCGCAGGTTGTGGGCGCCAAACACCTTAATGGGCACTTCCTCGTCCTTTTTGGTGATGAGGTAGGTGCGGCCGTCGCGCACAGTGTGCTCGTGCGGGCCGTAGCCGATGTAGGTCACGTCGGGGTTGGTGGGCACGGCCACGAGCTGGGTTTGCTCGTCGTCGCGGTCGTAAATCAGCACGCCGGCCTTGGGGGTTTGGCGAGCGAAAATCTCGAACTGTTCGCGGTAGTTTTCCTCGGTCGGGAAGACATTAATATGGTCCCAGCAAATGCCGGAAATGACGCCGATGTGGTGCTGGTAGAGGTGAAACTTGGGCCGTCGGTCCACCGGCGACGATAGGTATTCGTCGCCCTCAATGATGATGATGGGCGCGTCGTCGGTGAGCTGCACCATCAGGTCGAAGCCCGAGAGCTGGGCCCCCACGGCGTAATCGAACACCCGGTTGTGAAACCGCAACACGTGCATTATCAGCGCCGTGATGCTGGTTTTGCCGTGCGAACCCCCGATGACGATGCGCTGCTTGTCGCGGCTGGCCTCGTAAATGTATTCGGGGAACGAGTAGGTTTTGAGGCCCAACTCCTGCGCCCGCAGTAGTTCGGGATTATCGGGCCGGGCGTGCATCCCCACAATCACGGCCGTGAGGTCGGGGGTGATGCGGGCGGCGTCCCAGCCTTCGTGGGCGGGCAGCAAGCCGGCTGCGGCGAGGCGGCTTTGGGCGGGCTCAAAAATCTCGTCGTCGGAGCCGGTTACGGCCGCACCGCGCCGGTGCAATGCCAGCGCCAGGTTGTGCATGATGCTGCCGCCTACGGCAATAAGGTGAATCTTCTCGGGTTCCAAAGCGCAAGGGTGTTTCCGGTTTCCGTTTCTTGTTTTTTGTTTCAAGAAACCCAAGCTGCGAAAGTACAAGCTGCAACGGCGGCAACGAGCCTGCGGTAGCCCCAAAAACCTAAAAAACCTAGCTTACTTTTCCGGCTTTTGCGGGTTAGCTTTGTTATTCGGCCTTGGCTGGGCAGGCTGCTGCCCGGCGTTGGTCATTTCTCGCTCGTTTTGTTAACCTACTGATTATAATCAATGTCCGACCGCATGGACGACCGTCTCAAACAATCGGCAGCCCGCGCACGGGCGGTTTTGGGTTCGCGCGGGCCGGGTGGGGTGTCCTTCAATCCCGGCACTGCCGGAAAACTGCCCCCGCAGGCCCCCGAGCTGGAAATGGCCGTCCTCGGAGCCCTGATGCTGGAGAAGGACGCCCTGACGGCCGTCAGCGACCTGCTCAAGCCCGAATCTTTCTACAAGGATTCGCACCAGCGCATCTACCGCGCCATTCAGATGCTGTTTGACAAGTCAGAACCCGTTGACCAGCTGACGGTTGTCAACCAGCTTCGCTCTCTGGGCGAGCTGGAGGCCGCCGGCGGGGCGCACTACGTGTCCACACTCACGATGCGCGTGAACTCGGCGGCCAACATCGAGTACCACGCCCGGATTGTGACGGAGGCGTCCATCAAGCGCGAAATGATAAAGGTGGCCAGCGAAATCATGCGCGACGCCTACGAGGACACGACCGACGTTTTTGAGCTGCTCGACCGCACCGAAGCCGCGATGTTTGAGGTGTCCAACTCGAACATTCGCAAGAACTTCGACACCATGAGC
>JANXUO010000064.1 GCA_025356245.1 Hymenobacter sp. | reverse complement strand
CACGACGCTGGCCGTGGGCGGGGCGGCCGGCCCCGCCGCCGCGCCCCTGGCCCTGGCCGCCGCCTACCCCAACCCGTTTACCGACGATATTACCTTCGGCTACGACGTAGCCCGGCCCGGCCGCTACACGCTGCGGGTCTTCAACACCACCGGGCAGTTCGTGGCCACGCTGCCGCTGCTGGCCGAGCGCCCCGGCCCCGGCGCGTTGCGCTGGGACGGGCGCGGGACCAACGGCCAGCCGCTACCCGCCGGGGTGTACATCGTGGAGCTGAACGGGCAGCGCCAGCGGGTGAGCAAGCTGTAAACGGTGCAGCCCTGTGCTGCCAGCGGCGCTGGCGCTGGCAGCGCACGGCCACAGTTGTGTTGGCCACAGTTTAGCGCGTAGCGCGTAACTGTGTGCCATGACGTTGGGCAAGTTGGCGGCGTTGTTCACCGCGCCAGTCCGTAGCCCAGCGCGGCCAGCAGCAGGCCGCCCGCTACGCTGCCGCCGGCGTAAAGGGCCGCTACCCACACCTGCCCGCCGCGCAGCAAGGCCACGTTTTCGAGGGCGAAGGCCGAAAAGGTGGTGAAGCCGCCGCACACGCCCGTGAGCAGCAGCAGGCGTCCGTTTTCGGCCGGCGCGTGCCGTTCGAGCAGGCCCAGAACCAGGCCCGCCGCCAGGCAGCCCAGCAGGTTTACCGCACCGGTGCCCACCGGCCAGGGCAGCGGCCAGCGGCTTTGCACGGCTTGTTGCAGCACGTAGCGCAACACCGCGCCCACCCCGCCGCCCAACCCCACCAACCACCAGGCATTTGTCATCCAACAAACTTACGGGTCGCCGCGTGTTCTTTGCGCGGCGGTTCCGGCCTCAAACCAGCAACAAACAACCAGAAACCATGACCCTACGCCCCCTCGGCCGCTCCGGCCTCTCCATCGCCCCGCTCGTGCTGGGCGGCAACGTATTTGGCTGGACAGCCGACGAAAAAGCCTCCTTCGCCGTGCTCGATGCCTTTGTGGCCGGCGGCGGCAACGCCATCGACACGGCCGATATGTACTCGACCTGGGTGCCGGGCCACGCGGGCGGCGGGCAGTCGGAAACCGTGATTGGCAAGTGGCTGAAACGGCGCGGACGGCGCGACGATGTCTTGATTTTTACCAAGGTGGGCATGGAGCTGGGGCCGGACAAAAAAGGCCTTTCGCAGGGCCGTATCCGCCAGGCCATCGACGCCTCGCTGCGCCGCCTCGGCACCGATTACGTGGATTTGTACCAGTCGCACCAGGACGACGAAAGCCTGCCCGTCACCGAGCCGCTGGAGATGTATGCGCGGCTCGTTGAGGAGGGAAAAATCCGCGCCATCGGGGCCAGCAATTTCTCGGCCCCGCGCCTGCGGGCGGCCCTCGAAGCCAGCGCCAGCCAGGGCCTGCCGCGCTACGAAAGCCTGCAACCCGAGTACAATTTGTACGCCCGGCAGGGGTTTGAGGCCGAGCTACTGCCGGTGGTGCAGGCGGCCGGCATCGGCACCATTCCCTACTTCGGGCTGGCGTCGGGGTTCCTCACCGGCAAGTACCGCACGGCGGCCGACCTCGGCAAAAGCGTGCGCGGCGGCAGCATCGGCGGCAAGTATTTCAACGACCGGGGCTTTGCCCTTTTGACGGCGTTGGATGCCGTGGCCGACCGCCACGCCGCTACGCTGGCCCAGGTGGCCCTGGCTTGGCTGATGCAGGCCCCCGGCATCACGGCCCCCATTGCCAGCGCCACCAGCGCGGGGCAGGCCACGGAGCTGCTGGCGGCGGCGGCGTTGCGGCTGACGGCCGCCGACGTGCAGCAGCTGGACCAGTAGCGCGGCCGCCCCCCCGCGAAAACGCGGATTGTAAAGCCCGCGCTACCACCTGCCGTATAACGTCATCCCGTATGTTCGCCGCCGTTCACCACACCGCCCTCATCTGCCGCGACTACGCCCGCTCGCGCCGCTTTTACACCGAAGTGCTGGGCCTGGAAATCATCGCCGAGCACTACCGCCCTGCGCGCGACTCCTGGAAGCTCGACCTGGCCCTGCACGGCCGCTACGTGCTCGAATTGTTCTCGTTCCCCGCGCCGCCGCCGCGCCCCAGCCACCCCGAAGCCGCCGGCCTGCGCCACCTTGCCTTCGCCGTGCCCGACGTGGCCGCCGCCATCGCCCACCTCGCCGCCCACGGCGTGCCCTGCGAACCCGTGCGCACCGACGAGTACACCGGCCGCCGCTTCACGTTTTTCGCCGACCCCGACGGCCTGCCCCTGGAGTTGTACGAGGCGTAGGGGCGGGCATGGCCGGCCGCCGACCCCGCCTGCTACCAGCCGCTCCGAAGCCTTTCGACCCACCTCCGCAAGTGTTTTGCCGACCTCCGCAAGTGTTTTGCCGACCTCCGCAAGTGTTTTGCCGACCTCCGCAGGTGTTTTGCCGACCTCCGCAGGTGTTTTGCCGACCTCCGCAAGTATGTTGAGCAACTCCGCAGGTGTCCTGCCGACCTCTGCAAGTGTTTTGCCCATCTCTGCAAGTGTTTCGCCGACCTCTGCAGGTGTTTTGCCCATCTCCGCAAGTGTTTTGTCCATCTCCGCAGGTATTTTGCCCATCTCCGCAGGTGTTTTGGGTAGCTCCGAAAGCCAGGGTTCGATATTGTTGAGTAAGGCAGTAAGTTTGCGTCGGTGTCGGCCACCTTGCCCGCGCCATTTTCCTCCCCACCTTCCAATGGATAAAGCGCAAGAAAACCAGAACCGCATGGGCGGCATCCTCGATGCCTTCCTCGAAACCCACAGCCTGACGGCCAGCGCCGTGGCCGTGGCCGAAGCCGCCGACGTGCGCGCGGCCTACGCCCTGGTGCAAACCAGCATCGGCCAGGGCACCACCGACACCCGCGAAAACACCGACGACGCCGGCACCGCCGAAACCCGCCTGCTGCGGGTGCTGCCCGCCCTGCTGGGCTCGCTGCGCTCGGTGGCCCGCAAGCTGCCCCTCACCGACGCGGCCCGGCCCGCCCTGCTGGCCCGCGCTACCATCTCGGGCCAACAGCTCCGCAAGCTGCGCCCCGGCCCCCTGCGCGAGGTGGTGCAGCACCTGCTGGAAGAGGCCATTACCCACAAAATCGCGCTGGCCAAGTACGGCTACAGCCCCGCCGTACACGCCGTTCTCACCAAGGCCTTTGACGACTTTGCCGCCACCGTCGGCACCACCAAAGGGCTGCTCAACGACAACGTGGGCGTTAGCCGCAGCACCGCCGCGCTGCTGCGCGACTTCCTGAAGCAATGCTACGAGCTGGACGACGCCCTGCAAATCTTCCGCGTGCTCGACGAGCCGCTGTACCAAGCCTACCGCCAGGCCCGCAAAGTGGGCAAAAGCGGCGGCGGGAAGAAGAAAAAAGACGACGGCGCGGGGCCAGGTCCGGCGTAACGACCATTCCGAGCACAGGGCAGTAGTGAACCAACCATATGCTTTACCCCAACGGGGTTGCACAATAAAGCCGGGGGTTGGCGACCAGCGGGAGCCTACCCCCGGTTTAGCGGCCAGGATTGGCCGAACCCCAACGGGGTTCCACCGCCGTTGAACGAGGCCGGAACACGCCGCTGCCCGGTGCCACCGGGCAGCGGC
>JANXUO010000293.1 GCA_025356245.1 Hymenobacter sp. | reverse complement strand
GCCACCACCAGGGTAGACCAGCGCCGCAAATACAGAAAAGTGTGCAACATACAGCAGGAGGGTAAGAGGATGAAAAGCAGAACAAAGCCGGGCGGTGCGGTCCGCACCCGCCCCGCCGGCACCGCCCAATGCCCCCACCGCCGCCTTACCAGGCGGTGGTGGGGGCAAACAAGGCCCTGTCGGTACACTGGCCCCACCGGGTGGGCGGCGGACCGGGTACGCGGTGGGGTTAGCGTGCTATCAACACGGTTTGGGCCTGCTCTTTGCCGCCGGGCACGGTGGTACGTAGCGTGTAAGTGCCTTCGGGCAGGGTACGCACGTCGAGCGTGGTATGCGGTCCTTCACTCGTCGTGGTCAGCACCACCCGGCCCAGGGCGTCGGTCAGCGTGAGTTGCACCGTGCCACTGCCAGGGGGTAGTTCGATGACCAAGCGTGCGTTTGTCGGGTTGGGGTAAAGGCTAAAATCGGCGGCCACGGCCGAACGCGTGGCCAGGATGACAACACGCGGGGCCGAGGGGGCCGAGGCGCAGCCCGCCGCACTCGTCACCACCACGGTGTAGGTGCCCACCGGGGCCGCCCCCGTGGCCGGGTAAGTGGCCGCCGTGGCCCCGGCAATGGCCCCGCCAGCGTTCGACCACTGGTAGGTGGCGTTGGCCACCGCCGCCACCGACAGCTGCCCGCCCGGGCTTTGCTGGATGACGGGCGTGGCCGGCACCGGGGCCGTCGTCACCGCCACGGCCGCCGAGGGCGGGCCGAAGCAACCGGCAGCCCCGGCCAAGCGCACGGTGTAGCTGCCGCCCACCGTCACGGTCAGCGTGCGCGTTGTGGCCCCGGTGCTCCACAGGTACTGCGCCTGCCCGGCCGGGGCGCTGAGCGTGAGGGTGCGGCCCGCGCAGAGGGTTTGCGGCCCGGCGGGGGCGAGCGTGGCCGTGGGCGCGGCGTTGATGGTCAGGTCCTGCCCCGTGTCGGCCCCGAGCACGAGCGAGTCGGCCTGCACCACGCGCAGGCGGTAGGCGCTGCCGGCAGGCAGGTCGAGGGGCAACGTCACGGCCAGCGGCGAGGCCGTGCCCTGCCCCACGACGCGGATTTGGCCGGGGCGGAAGCGGCCGCGGGTGTTAGAGAGTTCGACCTTGAAGCGCTGCTCGGCGGTTGGGAAGGTGCCCGTCGTGCTGAAAGCCAGGGCCAGGCTGCCCCCGGCGCAGTGCGCGGTTTGGGCCAGCGGGGTGGCCGTGATGAATTTCTCGGAGTAGTGCAGGATGCTGCCCTTGTCGCCGGCCATCCAGGCGTTGTAGCGGTCAACGGGCGCACCGGTCAGGGCCACCACGTTGAACATATCGGCTAGGCCCGACCAGGTGAGGCCGCCGTCGGTGGTTTGGTAGGCCTGTCTCCCGTAGGCAAAGCCTTTGCGGGGGGTGATGAAGCTGACCCCGGTGGTGTAGCCCTGGGTGCCGACAAGGTTGTTGACAGTGGTTAGGACCCAGGTCTGGCCGCCGTCGGCCGTGCGGTAAATTTGATTGTTGTACGAGTACGCATAAAACCCGACCCGGCTGCTGGTGAAGCAGATGTTGCCAAGCGACCACTGCCACCCCGGGCGCGTGGCGTACAGGGTCGTGAAGAAGCTGGTGTTCACCGGCTGCCAGGTCAGGCCCGCGTCGGTGGTGCGCACGAAGGCCAGCGAGTCGCCCACGGCGTAGGCCGTGTGGGCGTCGGCCCAGCTCACCACCCGCAGGTTTTTGGTGGTGCCGCGCTGCCCCGCCGCCCAGGTCTGCCCGCCGTCCTGGGTGCGCCAGGTGCGCCCGCCTTCGCCCACCAGCAGCCCGTGCCGGGCGTCGCGGAACTGAATGTCGTCTATATAAGCCGTGCCGGGGTAGGGCAGGCGCGTCCAGCTTTGGCCCCCGTTGGTGGTCTTAAGCACGAAATGGTCAATGGTGAAGGGAGGCAAGGACAGTTGCGAGTAGCTCACGACAAAGGCAGTGTCAGCATCGGGGAACGCGGCCCTCAAGTAGAACACGTTGGGCCAGTCCACGCCGGGCACACTGGCCGCCAGGTCCAGGGTTTGCCAGGTGGTGCCCCGGTCGGCGGTGCGGGCCACCCGCAATTTTCCGCTGGCGTTGACCACGGCCCAGCCGCGCACGGGGTCGGGAAATCGAATCGTATTGATTTCGAGTGCGGCCGTACTGTCGGTGAGGCGGCGCGTAGTGCGGCCAAAGTCCGTCGAAACGCGCAATCCCCCCCCGTAGCCCACCGAAAAGCCCACCCCCGACGGGCGCAGGCGGGTAGCCCCATAATCCACCCCGTACTGGGCAATGCCCTGCCCCGGCAGCCAGGTTTGCCCGCCGTCCGCCGTAACCAGCCCACCGAGGGTGCCGTGCAGCGGGTCGGCAAAGTTCAAGTTGCCCCTGGAGCCTGTGAACAGGTAGTTGCTTGTCCCGGCGTTCGGCCCCATCGGCGTCCAGGTGGCACCCCCGTCGGTGGTGCGGTACATATTGGGCGCGGTGGTGGGGGTACTGCCGCTTCTGTAGTCGCCCGCCACAAAACCGTTCCGGGCATCCACGAAATACACTTGCGTGAAGTAGATGGCCGGGTCGGGGTCCACGGACGTGAACGTCAGCCCGCCGTCGGTCGTCTTGCCCACCCCACCGAAGCCGACCCGGTAGCCCAGCAGGGGCGTCAGGAACTGCACCGCGCTGGTCAGGCCGACAATTGGGCGCGGGGTCCAGGTCTGCCCCCCGTCGGTGGTGAAGCGCAGCCGCCCCGGCCGGCCCAGGCTTGGCTGGTTGAAGAAGTAGAAGACGTAGCCGGTGGTGGCCGAAAAGAAGTGGACGTGGTGCATCTCCACGTCGCTGGGCTCGCCTATCGGCTGCACCGTCCAGGTCAGGCCGCCGTCGGTGGTCTTGCGCAGCTCGCCCCGCCCGGTCTGGCTGTTGGGTTGTCCGGTCGGGGGCGTGTTGTAGGCCACCCAGCCCACGAGCGGACTGGCGAAGCTCACCGACTTGAGGTCGTTGCGGGTGCCCACGTTCAGGGGCCGCCAGGTGCGGCCCTGGTCGGTGGTTTTCAGGGCGGTGCCCAGGTCGCCCACGGCCACCGCCGCTTGGTCGTCGAAGGCGTGCACGGCCTTGAGGTCGAAGCCGGTGGGGCGCGGGGCCTGCCACTCCCACGACGGCAGGCCCGGCACAGGCACGGGACCCTGAGCAGCGGCGGGCGCTGCCAGCCAGAGCCAGCCGAAGGCGGGCAGTACGCAACGCAGAAAGCGGAAACGGGCAAAAAAAGCCATAGCAAAACAGGAAAAAAAGAGTGGTGCGAGAAAAGGCAACCGGGCGGGGCGGCACCGCCAAATGCCCCCACCGCCGCCCGGTGGGGGCGGCAATGGGAGCAAATGGGCGTTCCGGCAGGCCCGCACCCCGTGCCGGGGCTGCCGGGGCCGGGGGCTAGTGTTGCACCACCACCACTTGGGCCTTCTCCGGGCCACCGGGCACGGTGGTGTGCAGGGTGTAGCTGCCTTCGGGCAAGGCCCGCACGTCGAGGCTGGCGCGGCTGCCTTCGGTCGTCGTCCGCAGCACCACCCGACCCAGGGCGTCGGTCAAGGTCAGGCGCGAGGTGCCGGCCTTCTTCACCGGCAGGTTCACTTGCAGCACGCTGCCCGCCGGGTTGGGATAGACTTCCACGCGTTCGGTCAGGGCGCTGCTGGCCGCGCCGCCGTTGCCGGGGTTGGCCACGCCGCGGCAAATGGAGGGGTCGTATTCCGCCACGTTGCCGAGTACCTGCTCCATCCGCAGGCAGTTGGAGCGCTTGGTGCCCACCACCCTTACGGTAGAGCCGGCCGGCACGGGCACCGGCGACTGAAACGAATTAGAAATGTTGTTCAGTGCCTGCGGCGGTGCCGTGTTGGCCGGCGACGATGCGATGAGCGTACCGTTGGGGGCCACGATGGTGAAGAAGTACTGTTCAGGGGCGCAGTCGGATACCAAGGGAGACGGAGAGGTACGCAACGTCCGGTACAAGCCACAACCCAAATCGTTGAAGTTGTAGGCGCAAGCGATGCTCATACCGCCCGAAGATGTCACCGTCGTGCCGCTTACCCGGATGGTTTGGGTGCTGCCACCGGTGCCGCAGGCCGCGAGCCGCACCGTGGCGGAGCCACCGGCCGTGCCCACGGTCGCCGTGATGCTGTTGCTGGTGCTGGCGGTGACGCCCCACCCCGATGTGGGCAGCGTCCAGGCAAACAGCGTGTTGGCGGGCAGCGCCGCCGTGTTTACGCTGAACGTGACCACCGTGCCGGGGGTCAGGCAAGTGCCGGCCGGTATCACCACGGCCGGGTTGCCCGAGGTCATCGTGATGGGGAAGGCCGCGCTGCTCAATTGTTGCGATACCCGCACGGGCGAGGAGGTGCTGCTGGAACAGTCGCCCGTCCCGCTGACGCTCGCCGTCAAGGAAACGTCGCTGACCAACGCGCTGCCGGGGCTGATGGTGATGGTGACCGTTGCGGTGCCCGCAACCGCGTAGGTGTAGCCCGCCCCGGATTGGGTGGCACCTGGAGTGTTGAGGTTCCAACCGGCTGGCACGTTGTTCCAAGTGTACAAGGTGCCGGGCACCACGGGGAACGTGAAGGAGAAGGGCGTAAGGTCCGGCTTGCACGACGCTACTCCCGCCGATAGGGTCAGCACCGGTGCCGTGGGTTTCACCACCAGCGGGCTTTCCAAAAAGCTGGTGGTGGGGTTGCACCCGCCAATGGTGACGCGCACAGGGCTACTGGCGGCCGTGAGGTTAGCGGGCATGGTAACCGAAACCGCGCTTCCGTCACCCGAAAATACCGCTAGAGCGCCAGCAGGAAACGACCAAGCGTAGGTGTCAGCCAAGCCAGCGGCAATCATGGTGGCACTACTGACGAGAGGCGGGGTCACGATGTAGCCGTAGGGTTTGCCGGGCTCCACGCAACCCGGTCCTGTGATGAAGGCCGAGGTCGTGCTTTGCGGGAAGGACTTGCGAATGTCCAAACTCACGGAGGATTCCGTCGAACACCCGCTCGCGGTGACAACCAGCGTGAGGCGGCCCCGACCAAAGCCGGTGGAGGTTACGGGAGTGGTACGGGTGGAGCCCGAAACCGTCCCAACAGCGTTGGGGATTGAAATCTCCCCCGCCGCTTCCCAGCGGACGAAGGTTTGCCCAGCACCCAACGTGTAGTTGTAGTTGCTGGTGGTGAGCGGCGACACCGTGTGCGCCATGCACACGGGGGCGGCGGGCGAAAATTGGGCCTGCGCCGTCAAGCACGTACCCAGTAAGAGGATGGCCGAAGCCCCCAGGCGTTTGACCGTTTGGATGAAGTTGTTCATCGAGTTTGTGAAGTTAAAAGTTGGTTGGACTCGTAACTTCGGATTACCGTACCACAAGCGGTGAGTCCTTGCCCCGTGCCTCCACGTTGGAGGCCCCGGAACCGGCAATCCGAAGCAAGAGGCGGGCGCACC
>JANXUO010000292.1 GCA_025356245.1 Hymenobacter sp. | reverse complement strand
TCACCTCGCTTTCGCCAAAGAAATGCTCGAAGTCGCCCACGTCTTCCGCCGCGCTGGCGGCGAGGCCAGTCCCTGGCAGCGCGTCGCCGTCAATGCCCGCTCGCCCTACCTCGACACCGACGTTTTCGCGCCCGGCACCTTGCTCGAATACTACGTGCAGCACGAAACCCAGCAGGGCCAGGCAGAAGCACGTAGCCATGTGGTGAGTACCACCATCAAGCCGTCCGTCTGAACCACAAGCCAACCGGCCCGTGTTGTCCCGCTATGTGTAACCATCATAAACCCGCCCTGAAGCTGCAACGCCTGGGCTTTTATTTGATTGCGGGCGCTTTGGTGGCTCTTAGCCAGTACTATATTTAAGGTGTTGGTCTTTGGTCAGAGCCTCTTGTTTATAAAATTACGCCTGCTGCTTGCATAATTTCGCCTTTAGCATTGCCTCTTAGTCTGGCTAAAAATCAAAGCAACTATCGGGCTTTCAGGCCACAAACAGGGCTTTTCTACCGAAAGCAAGTAGCGTCAGCAGGCAATGCCGGCACCCCACGTCCCCCTTTTCTGTAAACCCGCAGCCCAACCGCACCCAAGATAGCTGCCTACTTTTGCGGTTGCTTCGCGCTTGCCATGTTCCATCGCCTGTACCCTTTCCGCCGTTTGCTGGCGACGAGCTTCCTGCTCGTCTTCATCAACGTGTTCGTGGGTCAGTGCTGGTGCGCTACTATGAATCCGGGGCCAAAAGCAACTTGCTCACCAGCCGAAGCGGGCGCAGCCAAGAGCTGCTGCCCGACGGTCGCGGCCCCGGCCAAGCCCACCCATCCCGGCTGCCACGGCCACGGCGTAGCCCAGGCCCACGACAACGGCCACCACAAAACCGGCCACCCCGCCCACAAATCATCGCGCAGCCACGACTGCTGCCGCGACAAATCGGCTTCGCTGCTTTCCTCGCTGACCACCCCGGCCGAAAAGCACGTGCTCAGCCCCGCCCCGGCGTTATTGCCGCTGGCGTGGGAAGTTCATTTCCCGGCTTACGCCACCACCAAGTGGGACCGCACTGCCACCGTGCGCCTGGTGCCGCCACGGCACCTACCGCCCAAAATACCCGACATCCGTATTTTCCTTCGGTCCCTGACCGTCTGATTGTTTCGACGCGCTAAGGCTCGCGCCGGCATGGCTTTGCTATGTCCGGGGCGGGCCTTTTCGTTTGCCCGTCGCGCTGGTTAAGCCAGCCGCTTCCACCTTCTCTCTTCTGGGTTTTTACCGCTTCGTCCTGAAAGACTGTTGCGAGCCGGCCGCTGGTCTGCCCCCGCGTGGGCCGTTCCGCCGCCTGCTAACCGGCCTGCTCTACGCCGCGCTGGCTGCTGTGCTGGGCTTTGTGCTCTGGCAGCAGTTCCGGGCCTGACCCTGCCGCCGCAGGCTCACCCTTTTGCTAATCAAGTCATTTTTGCTTTTCCCAATGAACCGCATTCTCGTTTTCGCGCTGGCCACCGCCAGTGCCTTTTCAGTAGCCGCCTGCTCTTCTAACGACCAAAGCAGCAGCGCCGCCACCGCCGTGACCACACCCGCTGATAGCACGGCCGCCGGCACCGCCGACCACGCCGGGGGGCACACTTACGCCTGCCCCATGCACCCGGAAGTAACCAGCACGAAAGCGGGTGAAAAGTGCCCCAAGTGCGGCATGGCCCTCGAACACAACGACAACGTGGCCAACGGCAAAACCTACCAGATGCAGTTTGCGGCCCAGCCCGCGCAGCCGGCGGCGGGCCAGCCCGTTACGCTCACCTTCACGCCCCAGGAGAAAGGCAACGAGGCCGCCCCCGTGCCGCTGGCCGTGGTGCATGAGAAGAAAATCCACCTCATCATTGTCAGCAAAGACCTGAGCCAGTTCTACCACGAACACCCCGAGTACACTGCCGAGGGCAACTACCGGGCACCGTTCACCTTCAAGCAGGGCGGCGACTACGTGCTGTTTCAGGACTATACCCCCGCCGGCAGCGGGCACCAGCTAGGCCGCCAGCCACTCACGGTGACGGGCGCGAAGTACACCCCCGTCAAGTTCAGCGCCAGCCAGATGCAGTGGGCCGCCGATGGCTACCAAGCCACGCTCGCTTTCGACAAGCCACTGAAAGTGGGCCAGCTGCTGGGTATGAAAATCACCCTGGCCCGAAACGGCCAGCCCGTGACGGACCTCGAAAACTACCTCGGTGCCCTGGGCCACGTCGTCGTCATCAGCGAGGACACCGAGCGCTACCTCCACGTCCACCCCAACGACCAGGCCGACAAAGGCCCCGTCATCGGCTTCAACACCAGCTTTGAGGCGGCCGGGCTGTACCGGGTGTTCCTGCAATTCAACCACGGCGGGCAGATTCATACCGCCAATTTCACTATCAACGTCGGCGCGTAGCCACGCTTTTAGCTTCTTTTTCAACCCAACCCTCAACCCAATCCCCAACCCAAACCCCATGAATACCCCCGCTTTCTTCCTCGCTGTCCTCGCCTCGGGCACCCTGCTGCTGACCAGCTGCAACAACGACAAGCCCGCCGAAACCACGGCTGCCACCACTACGGCCCCCGCCGCCGATTCGGCCGCCACCGACGGCATGGCCGGCATGGACCACGGCACCGCTGCCAGTGGCTCGCCCCAGCTAACGGCCATGAATGACATGATGGCCAGGATGGATGCCATGAAGCCGAAAGGCAACACCGACCACGACTTTGCCCACATGATGCTGGCCCACCACCGGGGCGCGGTGGCAATGGCCGACATCGAGCTA
>JANXUO010000226.1 GCA_025356245.1 Hymenobacter sp. | reverse complement strand
CCACGAGCGACGCCACTCCAGCATTGGCTACATGAAGCCCTATCAATTTCACCAACAACAACTTAGTAATATCACCCAATTCTCTCCTGCTTAACTAGACCACCCCAGTGTTGCTGGTTTCTGGTTGCTTGACGACCTCAGCCAAAAACAAGAAACAAGTAACGAGAAACAAGCAACAAGAAATAAGACAGCGCAACTCCGGTAACTCTGTGCGAAATTTGCCCCGTACTTCCCGCCAAAAAATGAAACTCTCGCCGCTCGATATTCGCCAGAAAACCTTTGAAAAGTCGTTTCGCGGCATCGACAAAGACGAGGTGCAGGCCTTCCTCAACACCGTGTCGCAGGAGTGGGAAAAGCAGTCGGACGAAAACCGCGAGCTGCGCCTCAAACTCGAACACGCGCAGCAGGACGTGCAGAAGATGCGCGAGGTGGAAAGCAGCCTCTACCGCACCCTGAAAACGGCCGAAGACACCAGCCAGGCCATCACCGAACAAGCCCAGCGCGACGCTGACCTGCGCATCCGCGAGGCCCAGCTCCAGGCCGAGCAGCTGCTGAGTGAGGCCCGCCAGCGCGCCCGCGCCCTCACCGACGAAAGCCAGCAAACGGCCGAAAAGATTGTGGCCGACATGCAGCGCGAAGTAACGGGCATGGGCCAGGAGTGCCAGCGCCTGGAACAGCAGCTCGATACCCTAATGCGCGACCTACACCACCTTGCCACCGACGCCCTCGACAAGGTAGAAAAGGCGCGGGGCCGGGCCAAGACCGGGCCGGCGGCCATCCTTTCGCGGGCCGCCGCCGTACAGGTAGAGCGCCCGAAAGATTCGGCCGCCGAAACCGATTCCGCTATGTTTGTCACTGCCGCTACTTCCAGTTTTTCGTCGGGCATGGCTGCTGCGCCAGCCGCCTTTGAGGCTCCCGCCGCGTATGCTGCCCCCGAGCCAATTGCTGTTGCCGAAGCCGCTGTGGCCTTGCCCGCGTCAATGGCTGATAACCAGCCTGCCGACTACAATCCCAAGCCCGGCCAACAGCCCGACCCCGGCGCCCCGGCCACCGCCCCCAACCCCGAGATAGAGCGCCCCAGTGCCCCGGCCGAGAACCCCGGCATCACGCCCGCGCCGCAGGTGCCCAACCCCGGACCAGCGCAGGTGCCCGAGCCGCCGGCGCCGCAGGTAGAGCCGATGCGGCCCGACATTCAGCCCGTCACGCCCAGCTACCCCGAGGTGTCGCCGCCTTCGCCCAACACCCACCCCGGCGGCCCGATGGGCAGCGGCGGGTCGTTTTTCGACGAGATTTAGGTCAGGTGCCTGGGCTTGGCGACGTCACGTCTGGTTACTTGTTTTCCGTTGATTTTACCCAAAAAGTCCGTGCTTTGCGCGGACTTTTTGGGTTTCGGCCCACCGCCTTAACGCCGGTATTTTATTGTGTACCAACAAATCCGACCCAATTCACTCCTAAACCCGCCGCTTACATGGGACAAATCGCACTCGAAGGACTAGAATTTTTTGCCTTTCACGGCTACTATGACGAGGAGCAAAAAATCGGCAACAAGTACGGCATCGACCTTTACGTAACCACCGACCTGCTGGCCGCCGGGGCTACCGACCGCCTCACCCAAACGGTTAATTACGAGGTGCTTTACCGCCTTGTAATGGAAGAAATGAAGCAGCCCGCCCGCCTGCTCGAACACGTCGGCCACCGCGTGCTCGACCGCGTGATGGCCGAGCTGCCCGGCGTGCGCAAGGCCCGCATCTGCGTCAGCAAGTTCAACCCGCCGGTGGGCGGCATTTGCTACCGGGCCCGCGTCACGCTGAACCGCCGCCGCGCCGTGGCTTGACAGGCGTAGGTCGGACGCTGGTCAGACGAACCGCTTCGCGGGATTCTTCCGGCCAACGTGGCGAGTGCTAGTCCAACCAGCTAAAAGTTTTGCCGCTGAATATCAGTTTGTAAGCTGTTATTACGAAATTATTCGTAGATGCTTCTTGCAACTACGAATAATTTCGTACAACCTTTGTGGCAGGCTACGAATAGTTTCGTAGCCGCGGACTTAACTTTATAGCCATGTCGAAAGCCCCGCCCCCCAAACCTACCGATGCCGAACTGGAAGTGCTGCACGTACTGTGGCAGTTTGGCCCCTCGCCAGTACGCCTCGTGAACGATGAGCTGGCCCGCCGCCGCCATACCGAAGTAGGCTACACCACCACCTTGAAAATCATGCAGCTGATGCTGGAAAAAGGCTTGGTGCAGCGCCACGACGAAGGCCGCAGCCACGTGTACCGGGCGGCGGTGCGCGAGCAGGAAACCCAGGGCCTGCTGCTCGATAAGTTCGTGCAGGCCACCTTCGGCGGCTCGGCCAT
>JANXUO010000203.1 GCA_025356245.1 Hymenobacter sp. | reverse complement strand
ACGGCGTTTCAGGGGCGGTACGCGAACGTAGGTTTCCGGTTTCGGCTGGCCCGGCTCGACCCCAACTGCAACTGCACCACGGGCATTACCCGCACGTACTCGACGGACACCAACATCGGCGACGACCGGGTGAAAAGCCTCATCCTGTGGGACCAGAACAAGTACCTCAACGTCTGGGTTTGCACCGCCGCCAACGGTGCGGGCGGCTACGCCTACCTGCCCTGCCAGGGCGGCGGCGGCGATGGCATTGTGATTCGCAACGCCCAGTTCGGCAGCATCGGCACCTCGGGCGGCGGCAACTCGGCCGTGCGCTCACTCACCCACGAAATTGGCCACTACTTTGGCCTGCCCCACACCTGGGGCGGCTCCAACACGCCCGGCCTGCCCAGCAACTGCGGCATCGACGACGGCATTGCCGACACGCCCAACACCATCGGTAGCCAAAGCAGCTGCAGCGCCCCCTACGGCGGTGGCACGGTGCTTTACAACTTCAACCCCTGCGGCCCGCTGGCCAACGTGCAGAATTACATGGACTACTCCAGCTGCACCCGCATGTTTACCACCGGCCAAAAAGCCGTGATGCGGTCGGCCCTGGCCCTGGGTTGCCGGCAGTACCTTACCACGCCCGCCAACCTGGTGGCCACGGGCACCAACGACGGCTACACGGGCGGCACCTGCGCCCCGGTGGTGGCATTTCAGAGCAGCACGGCCACGGTGTGCGAGGGCGGCAGCGTCGATTTCACCGATTACTCCTACAACGCTGGCCTGACGGCACCGGGCGTGACCTACAACTGGCAGTTTGCGGGCGGCACCCCGGCTACGTCGAGCCAGCAAAACCCCAGTGTAACCTACAACACATCGGGCGTTTACCCGGTCACGCTAACCGTAACCACGGCCGGCGGCAGTGGCACCCTTACCCGCGCTGGGCTGGTGCAGGTAAGCGGAGCAGCTACGGCCCTGCGGGCACCGATGGCCGAGTCGTTCGAGAACCCTAATTTTCCGGCTAACTTCGCGGCACCCAGTCTGCAAAACTGGGCCAGCACCTCTACTTCGTCGGCGGGTGCAGCGCGGTGGCAGCGGCAGGCGGCAGCGGCACCAGCGCCGGGCGCCGTGGGCTCGGGCCTGCTGGTGGTGCCCGACGGCACGGCCTGCGTGCGGGTTCGCAGTTTCATATTGACTGCAGGCACCGTTACTTACCTTACCTCGCCCAACATCAGCTTACGGGCTTTTGCGGCGGCCAACCCACCCGTATTGCGCTTTAGCCGGGCCTACGCCCGCAAGCCAGGCGTGACCACCGAGCGGCTGCAAGTGCAGTTCAGTACCGATTGCGGAGCCACCTGGCAAACGGAGGCCACCTACCTGCCCGGTGCCCTCAATACGGCCGGAGCCGACCAGCCGGGCGGCTTTGTGCCCGACTCGCTGAGCTACTGGCAGCCACTGAGCGTGGCCATCGACCCCAGCTACCTGGGCAGCAGCAGCTTCCAAATGCGTTTTGCCCTGACGAGCCGGGGCGGCAACGACTTTTTTCTGGACGATGTGCGGCTGGGCTTGCTCACGGCCGTGCGAGCCGCGGCCTTCGACGACCGCCAGCTGCGCCTGGCTCCTAACCCCTACACCCCCGAAACTGCCGTGGACCTGACCCTTACGGCCCCCACCCTGGTCGAAATTCAGCTTACCGACGCCCTGGGCCGGGTGCTGGCCACCGGCCCGGCCCGTACCCTGGCCGTTGGTATACACCGCTTGCCCTTGCCCACCACGGCCCTTGCCGCCGGTCTCTACGTGGTGCGGGTGCTGCTGAATGGGCGGCCTTACACCACCAAGCTGCTGATGCCTTAGCGCTTGAACCGGCCGGGTTTCACGCGAAATTCAGGTCCGATGCTTATCTTAGTGGACTTTCTGATGCAACCCTTTTTGTTTGGGTCTTTCCTTTTGTTTCTCCTCCTTACCAACTCTTTTCTCCTCCCATGCTGAAAAAACTTTTACCTGCCCTGGCCCTGGCCGCCCTGAGCCTGCTGGGCAGCGCATCGGCCCAAGCTCAAATAATGAGCCTTGGGGCAGTGGATGGCCCCCGGCCCTGCGATTTTGACGCCCAGCAGGCCCGCTACTTTGCCGCCCACCCCGGCGAAGAAACCCGCTACCTGGCCATGCTGCGCGACGCAGCCACCATGAACACGCAGCAGCGCACGGCCCTCAACGCCCTGCCCGACGTGACGGTGCCCGTCGTCATTCACATTCTGTACAGCAACATCACCAACAGCAACACCGTCCCGTCGAGCTACGTCACCGACCGGCAAATCAACGACGCCATCGACCGCATCAACATCGACTACCAGAAGCTGAATGCGGACACGGCTACCATTGTGCCGCAGTTTATTCCGCTGATTGCCAATGTGGGCTTCAAGTTTAAGCTGGCCAAGCTTGACCCCAACGGCCGCTGCACCACGGGCATTACCCGCCACTACAGCTACGAAACCAACTACGGCACCGCCGCCGCTGCCAGCGTAGTTTACTGGGATTCTAACCGTTACCTCAACGTCTGGATTGTGGACAACATCGCCAGCGGCGCGGGTGGCTACACCTTTGGCAACCTCTGCCCCGGCGGCGGCGGCACCGACGGCATTGTGCTGCGCAACGCCCAGTTTGGCCCCAACAACCGCTGCACCGCCAACCTCTGCGCCCGCTCGTTGACCCACGAGATTGGCCACTTCTTCGGCCTGCCCCACACCTGGGGCCGCACCAACACGCCCGGCCTGCAAAGCAATTGCAATTTCGCGGGCGGAGATGGCGTTGCTGATACACCCACCACCGCTGGTTACGACCAGGCCCAAGGGCCTTGCAATACCAACTACGGTGTTTGCACCGATGCCAATGGCCAGCGTATCCTCTCCAACGTGCAGAACTACATGGACTATGCCAACTGCGAGCAGATGTTCACCAACGGGCAGCGGGCGGTGATGCGCGGCTTGCTCACCAACCCCCGCTACGCTTGCCGGGCCACGCTGGTATCGGCCGCCAACCTGGTGGCCACCGGCACCAACGACGGCTACACGGCCGCGCCCTGTGCGCCCATCGTAGCCTTTAACCCCAACAAAACGTCGGTGTGCGAAGGCTCGCCGGTGTCGTTCCGCGACTATTCTTACAATACCTCGGCAGCGGGCGGAGCCCTCACCTACGCCTGGTCGTTTCCGGGCGGTACGCCGGCTACGGCTACCGGCAGCACGGCCACTACCACCTACGCCGCCCCCGGCTACTACGACGTGACCCTAACCGTGGGCAACCCCACCATCGGCTTCACCACCAACACGACTACTGGGCTTATTCAGGTATATGGCGCAGCAACCGGCCTTGCCGGGCCGGTTGCCGAGTCGTTCGAAACCCCTAACTTCTTCACGGCCTTCTCCGCGCCTTCGCAGCGCGGCTACACCACCAGCGGCACCGTCACGATTGGTGTCTCCAACCTGCCCGGCTACCCCAGCGCCTCGGTGCGCTGGAGCCAGCGCAACAACGTGCCCGCCGCCGATGGCAGCAACTTTCTGGTAGTGAACAACGACATCTTCGCTCCCAAGTCTGTGAGCATCCTTAATACGCCCGCCATCAACCTGTCGGGCCTGGTCGGGACGCCCTACGTGGAGTTCAGCCGCTACTTTAGCTCGCGCCCCGGCACCAGCAACGACGAAACCCTGACCATCACGGGCAGCACCGATTGCGGCCTGACCTACAATTCGCTGGCTACCCTAACCCCCACCCAACTCTATACTGCTGCTGCCATCGCCACCGGCGACAATTCCCCGAGCGCTGCCAGCGACTGGGAAACCACCCGCGTTGACCTCTCGCGCTTTGCTGGGGCCACGCGCCTGTTGCTGCGCTTCACGATGACCAACGGCACTACGGCCGGCAACAAATTCTTCTTCGATGCTTTGCGCATCAGCACGCCCCTGGCCACCCGCGCTACCTTCGCCGACCGGGGCATTGCCCTCTACCCCAACCCCCTCACCAACGAGACGGCCCTGCACCTAAACCTGCGGGCTACCGCGCAACTTGGGGTGCAAATCACCGACGTACTGGGCCGCCGAGTGCTGGCCCTGCCCACCAAAGCCTACAGCGCTGGTGAGCAAACCATTGCCCTGCCCGCAGCTGCCAATGCCCTGCCGGCGGGCCTGTACATGGTGCGTGTGGTGCTCGATGGCCAAACCTTCAGCAGCAAGCTCACGGTGCGCTAGGCTGAGCTTTAGTTGCTGTTGACGGGCTGCAACCCCTCGGCAGAATTTAAAAAAACAGTGTTTTAAAAAGCGCCCTGGCCCACCGGCCGGGGCGCTTTTTTTGGTGCCTGCCCCAACGGGCGGCCGTACCTTTGCCGGCCTGCCAACGCCTCCCCAACCAAGCGCGCAGGCCGCTGTTTTTTTGTCGGGAAAGCTCCTTGTGAGCGATACCCATGCCTCGAAACCCACCACCGAATGCGCAAGCAAAAACCCGTTTCCGACTCGTTCGTCATCATGACCGAGCTGGTGCTGCCCAACGACACCAACACGCTCAACAACCTGATGGGCGGCCGCATGATGCACCTCATGGATATTGCCGCCGCCATTGCCGCCCAGAAGCACTCCAACCGCATCGTCGTCACGGCGTCGGTCGATAACGTGTCGTTTCGCGACGCCATCCGACTGGGCAACGTCGTGACGCTGCAAGCGCAGGTGACGCGGGCCTTTAGCTCCAGCATGGAAGTCCACATTGATGTGTGGGCCGAAGACATTCCGAGCGGCACGAAGATGAAAACCAACGAAGCCTTCTTCACCTTCGTGGCCGTGGACCAGTCGGGCCGCCCCATCGACGTGCCCGAGGCCACTCCCGAAACCCCCGAGGAAGTGCGCCTCTACGAAGGTGCCCTGCGCCGCCGGCAACTCCGCCTGGTGCTGGCTGGTCGCATGAAACCCGCCGAGGCCGAAGAGCTACGCGCCCTGTTTGCACTCGACGATGCACGCAAATAAGGCGGTTACACAACTGGGCATTGGCGCGGGCCTTCAGGTCCGTGTCGCTTACTAACTTCACGTTAAAACTTTGCAGCCGCTATGCAAATAGGCAACCTGGCTTTCCTGGAAAACTTCTACACCGACGTAACGCTGCTTATCCCACCAGCGGAAATGGCAGCGCCGGTTGAAGCTATATTGGCAAAACCGACGGTGATTGAAGCAGTTACGACGCCGGCAATTCCCCTAGCCTTGCCCGTAGTAGTACTGCCAGCCGTTGTGGCCAATGCCCCCTCCCCTGCACCAGCCGACCCGGCCGCGCCCCGGCGCCCGCTCGTGGCCCCGGCCCGGCTGCCCGAGGCGGCCCTCACGGCCAAACCCACTCCTGCCAATCAGCCCGTTGTGGCACCGCAACCGGCAGTGGCACCGCTGCCCACAGCTGCCCTGCCGCCAGCCCAGCTTACGCCCTTCACTACCTTGGGCACCAACGCGCAGGGCGTGGTGCTGCTCGTGCGCCTGCCACCCGACCAGTTTATCAAATTAACTCGCAACGTCTTCCTAAATAAGATGTTGCAGGCCCTGGGCTTGGTGCTGGCCGACGTGGTGTTGGTGAATGTAGAATCGCACCTACCCGTGGCCCTCAGCAGCTTACGCCGCGAGCTGGCAGCTACCCAAATCGTGGCCTTTGGCCGCAACCTGCTCGACGTTACCATCCGCAACACCCAGATTTACGAGCCGGTGCAATTTCCGCAGCTTGGGTTTGCTTACCTGGCCGCCGCCGAAATTGAGATGGTGGAATACGATGTCAGCCTGAAAAAGCGCCTCTGGCCGGGGCTAAAAAGCATGTTTTTGTAAGTAGCGCGGGTTTTCAACCCGCGCATTGGGCCGCACTTCCAATTCTCAGCCCGCAAAAAAGCCCGCAGAACCATTACGGTCTGCGGGCTTTTTTGTGCGTTTTTTTATTCTGGCAGTCGTTACGCGCGGGTTGAAAACCCGCGTTACTTCACCACTTCGGCCAGCT
>JANXUO010000184.1 GCA_025356245.1 Hymenobacter sp. | reverse complement strand
GTTGCCGGTGAGGGGCGCGGGCTCCTCGGCCCGGATGGTGAGCACGCGCACCGAGGGGTTGAGGCGGTCGGCGGGCAGGCGGAAATCGGGGTAGGTGTAGGCCACCTTGCGCTCGGTTTTGGGCGGCGGGGCCAAGCGTATCTTGTCGAAGTTGCGGGTAGCTTCGGGCAGCGAGTTCACGCGCTCCTTCACAATCTCAATCTCGGCCTCTTCAATTTTGCCGCGCGGCTTGCCACCGGGGCGGGTGGGCTGGGCCACGGCCGTGCCAACAGCAAGGGCGGCAAGGACGGTGAGGCAAGTGGTGTAACGGTTCATACGGGAGTCAAATAGAAAAGCCACAGCAAGGGAAAAAGCGCCAGCCCGCCTTATTTGCGGGGCTTGGGAGCCGGCCCTGCCGCCGGTTTGGTGGTGGCCGGAGTAGCCGCCGGGGTGGCCGCCGGGGTGGCCGCCGGGGTGGCCGCCGGGGCCGCAGCTCCTTTGGCCGGAGCTTTGGCCGGGGCCGTTTTCACGGGCGCGGGCTTGGGCGTTTTGGCACCGCCCTTCACCGGGGCGGGCGTGTCGGTGGCGGAGCTGGGGGCGGGCTCGTCGGCACCCAGGGTTTTGAGGCGCTGCTTGGCGGCATCCAGAACTTCGGCCACCGGGAAGTTATTGTCGATGATGGAGTTGAGGGTGCCACGGGCCTGGAAGTTGTCGCCTTGGGCGGCGTAGGCGTCGGCCACCAGCAGGAAGGCGCGGCCCTGCCACAGCTCGTAGTTGCTGAAATCGGCGTTCACTTTGAGGGCGGCGGCGATGGCTTCCTCGTACTTTTTCTGGAGGTAGAGGGCCTGGGCCACGCCGTACTGGGCTTCGGCCCCGTTGATGTCGTTGGGAGCCGCGGCGGCGGCGGCGGCCAGCTCGGTGGCGGCCACCTCGTAGTTTTTGAGGCCCAGGCTGGCCTTGCCCAGGTAGAGCAGGGCGGCGTTGGTGGCGTTGGCCGTGGCCCCGGCCAGGGTCTGGAGCTGGGCGGCCACCACGCGGGTATTGGCATAATCTCCTGACTCGTAGTAGCTCCGCAGCAGGCCCAGGGTGGCGTTGGCAATTTCGCGGCGGTTGGTGCTGGCCGTGCGCAGGCGCTCGTAGGCGGCGATGGCGGCCGGGTAGTTCTTGTTTTCAAACTCCAGCTCGGCCACGCGGCCCACGGCGCGGTTCACCAGCTCCGACTTGTTTTCGGCCACCACGGCCCGCAGCTTGGGCAAGGCCGCGGCTTTATCGCCGGTTTTGAGGGTGGCGTCGGCCAGGTAGTAGCGGGCATCCGGCCCGAGTGGGGTTTCGGGGTACTGCTTCAAGTAGGCATCGAGGCGCACGATGGCCTGGGGGTATTTCTCGGCCAGGTACAGGCTCTTGGCCGCTTCAAACTCCACACTCTCGGTGGCCTTGCTGTCGGGGTTGAGCTGCTTGAAGCGCGTGAGGGCGGCGTCGAACTCCTCCGTCCGGCCCAGGGCCGAGAGGCTTTCCTGCAAGCTGTAGATGGCCTGCCCGGCGGCTTCCGAGCGCGGATAGTCGGCCAGGACTTGCTGAAAATCGGCCACGGCTTTGTCGTGCTGCTCCAGGTTGGCGTAGGCCACGCCGCGCTTTTGCAGGGCCAGGGGCAGCAGCGCGCTGTTGGGCCGGCCGCTGATGAGCTTGCCGAAGCCCTCCACGGCGGGCTGGTAGTCGCCGGCCTCAAACGCCAGCTGGGCCTGCTGGTACACGGCCTGCTCGGCGTAGCGCGAGTTGGGGCTTACCTTCAGCAGCGCGGCCAGGGTTTTGTTGGCCTCGTCGCGGCGGCCCATCAGGCCCAGGGTGCGGCCCTTCTGGTAGTAGGCGTAGTCTTTGTCGGCGGCGTTGGCGGCGATTACCTTGTCGTACAGCTCCAGGGCCTGGGCGTAGCTTTTGGCCTGGTAGTAGGTATCGGCCAGGCGCAGGGTGGCGTCGTAGTAATTGGCATCGGCGGGTTTGGCCGCGCCCACAAATGCCTGAAACTGGGGCCGGGCGCTGCCGTACTCCTTGGTGTTGTAGTAGGCGTAGCCGAGGCCGTAGCGGGCCTGCTGCACGTAGTCGGCCTCGCCGTCGCTCACGCCGCCCTGCCGGGCGCTGCGGGCGGCCGAGGCGTAGGCGGCAATGGCGTCGGGGTACTGCTGGCCCACGCTGTAAATTTCGCCGCGCAGCACTTGGGCGGCGGCCCGCAGGCCATCGTCGGCGGGGAATTTGAGCGACTTATCCAGCAGCGGCAGGGCCTCGGCGTACTTGCCGTCGTTGTAAAAAGTGGCGGCCTGGGCGTAGGCCACGCGCTGGTAGGTGGCGTTGAGCTTGGCGCTGCGCTCATCAAGGTTTTCGAGGTAAGCCAGGGCCTCGGCGTAGTCGGTGGACGAGAGGAAGCTGGCGGCCAGCAAATCATCCACCACCGGCTGGTTTTTGGAGCGCGGAAATTTCTTCTGAAAATCCTTCAGCACGTTGATGGTTTCGGGCAGGTTGCCCAGCTCGTACTGTACCTGGCCCAGCTTGAGGGCGGCGTTTTCGGCAATGCCCTTCTCAAACGTGCTCTGCCGCGCCGCCTCGAAGGCCGTGATGGCCTGGGGCTTCTGGTTGTTTTGCAGGTAGCTCAGGCCCAGGTGGTAGGCCGCGTTCTGGCCCAGCGAGTCGCGGCGGGCGGCCACGCCCTTGAGGCTGGCAATGGCTCCCTTAAAGTCGCCCTGCTTGTAGTTGGCGTAGCCGATTTTGTACTGCAACGCCGGCTCAATCTTGCCCTTGCGCCCGGCCGAATAACGGTCGAAATACTCGGCTGCTTCCTTAAATTGCTGCTTCTGGTAATAAGCGTCGCCCACGAGGAGCTGCATTTCGTCGGCGCTCTGGGGCAGCGGGTCCTGGCGCAGGCGGGGCGCGGCGTAGGCAATAAGGCCGTCGTAGTTGGCTTCTTTGTAGAAGATTTGGGCCATCACGGCGGGCACCACGGGCTTGTAGGCGTCGTTTTGCTCGGCCACGGCCAGGTCGGTGCGGGCCCCGGCGTAGTCGCCGGCGCGGTAGGCCAGGTAGCCGGCGTAGTAGCTGCTGGCGTAGCGGTACTGGCTCTGGGCCTGCTTGCTGCGGTCGAAGAGCAGGCGGGCCTTGTCGTATTCTTTCTGCTCGAAGTAGCTGTAGGCCAGCTTAAAGTCCGACTCCGCCCGCTGGGTGTTGGTCAGGTTGTCGGGGGCCACCTTTTGCAGGTAGCGGATGGCGGCCGGGTAGTCTTTCTGGTCGAAATAAAACTTGCCCAACTCAAAATACGCCAGCGCCGAGCGCGGGTGGGCCGGGTGCTGCTCGGCAAAGTCCAGAATCAGCCCTTCGGCGTCGGGGTGCAGCAAATACAGGCCGCTCAGGGCGTAGTAGTACTCGGCGTCGGCGGTGCGGTCGCGGGCGGCGGTGCCGGTGCGGCCGGCCCGCACGGGCTCAATGGCGAGGTACTGCCCAAAGGCCTGCTGGGCCGCGCCGTACTGCTGGCGGTCGAAGAGTTCGAGCCCCTCCTGAAAGTGGCGCTCGTCGGAGGCGAACACCTGGGTTTGCTGGGCCAGGGCGGCCACGGGCGCGGCGGCGGCCAACGCGGCGGCCAGCGCCAGCCGGGGGAATAGCTTCATCTAAAAATGGTGTCAGGTTGCGGACCGCGCCCGGTCCGGGAGGTATCAAAAGTAGTGAAAAAAGGGCAGAGGTTAGCCAGGCAGCGCCAATTTGCCAGGACATGAGCGGTTAGACACGAGCAGCCAAAGCCAAGCCGTCGAACAGTTCTCCTGTCTAACGTCTCACGTCTTAATCTAAATAGGACTTACGCAAAACGCCCAAATCATCTGTCGCGCAGTGTTCCGCCGTGTTAAAACGCAGTGTTTCGCGGTGTGCATAGAATAAAACACTGCGAAACACCGCGTTTAACACGGCGAAACACTGCGTGAAATGTCCTTTGCGTAAGTCTTACTAAAGTCGAACCGCTCCGCAAGCCACACCCGTTTTGATGCCCGATGGACGACCAAACATCAAATTCGCCGCTTTTTGATGTTTGCCCGCCCAACCCTGCCTACTTTTGATGCCTCCACCCCCAGCAAGCATTAATTACCCCCTTATTTGATGCCTACC
>JANXUO010000161.1 GCA_025356245.1 Hymenobacter sp. | reverse complement strand
CCCGCCCACGGCCGAAGTCGGGTGCAGCAGGCGCAGCATGTCGGTGCCCAGGGCGGCGGCGTTGGGTACGGTTTGCAGGTCCACTTCGAAGTCGGTGCGCAGGTGCAGGAGCTGGCCGGCCACCACGGTGCGGGGGCCGGTTTCGTGGTATTCGCGCAGGCGCAACTGTTTGAAGCAGTTTACGATGTAGCGGGCTACCAGCGCCTGTTCCTCAATTTCCTTCTGCCGCCAGATGGCGTTTTGGGGCGTGAGGCCGGGCGTAAGCGGCTGGGTGCCGGCCAGGGCCATGGTCCGAAAATGGCCGTCGGCCGTGACTTCGGCCAGCACCTCGGGCGTGGCCCCGAGCCAGGTGCCGCTGCCCGCCACGCTCACCAGCGACACAAACGCCCGCGGATACGCCGCGCACAGCCGCTCAAAGGCCGTCAGCGCATCGAACCCCGCGGGCAGCGCCCGCCGCGCCGCCCGCGACGACACCACCTTCAGCACTTCGCCGGCCTGCATGGCGGCCACACCCGCCTGCACGAGGGCTTGGTACTCAGCCTCCGAAGCGCAGTGGGGCAGGGGCTGCGGGTTGAGGTGCCAGGGTAGCGCATTGGCCGGAGCGGGCGCGGTGGCAAGGGCCTCGCGCAGCTCAGTTTGCAAGCCGGCGTGGGTGCCGGTGAGTTGATTATCGGCCGGCAGCTCAAAATTTAGCCCGGCATCGTGGGGCAGAAACAGCGCCGGGTTATGGTCCGAATCGCGGAAGGGAAAGAACGCAAATCCAGCGGGGGCAGCGGCATCCAGGGCCGGGGGCAAGCCGGCGTAGGCCACTGGCAGACTGCGGCTTACCAGCAGGTGCGGCGCGGCGGCATTGGGCTCGCGCCACAGGGCCAGTGGGCGGCCGGTGGCCAGCGTCCAGGCGCAGGCGCGGCGCAGGTGTGGGGTGCTATCGGCGGGAGCCTGGGGCATTAGGCGGCGGGCGTTTCGGCGGGCGACAGGTCAATCACGGCCATTGTGAGGCGGCTGATGCAGACCAGCTTGTCGGTGCCTTCCTCGGTGATGCGGATTTCCCAGACCTGGGTGGCGCGGCCGATGTGCAGCGGCGCGGCCATGCCCCGCACCCAGCCGCTGCGCACGCCCCGCAGGTGGTTGGCGTTGATTTCCAGGCCCACGGCGGCCTGGCGGGTGCGGTCGGGCAGTTGCAGGCTGGCGGCGATGGAGCCCAGGGTTTCGGCCAGGGCCACCGAGGCCCCGCCGTGCAGCAGGCCCATGGGCTGGTGGGTGCGGCCATCCACGGGCATCCGGCCTTCGAGGCGGCCGTCGGGGTGCAGGGCCACCAACTCCATGCCCAAGGCATCGGCCAGGGTGGGGCGGGTGGCAACCCAGGCGATTACGTCGGCTAAGGTCATGGCAATGGAGGAGCAGGCGGGTAGGGGCAGTGGTCGGGCGAATCCCGCGAAGCGGTTCGTCCGGCCACTGGCGTTGAACGAAAGGATTGAACGAAGTAGTCTGAGTGCGTCTGGGGCAGCATACGCCGGGCAGTGGCCGGACGAAACCTTTCGGGCGATTCGCCCGGCCACTGCCCGTCCACTGCGCCAACCAAGTCATCGTCCCACGCAATCCCGTTCAAAAACTCTTACTTTGGGAGATTGTTCGGCAAAGCTACCCCCTTCAACCGTGCCTGCTTCCAAAACCATTTTTCTGCTGCGCCACGGCCAGACCGATTTCAACGTGCAAGGCATTGTGCAGGGCTCGGGCGTGGACAGCAGCCTCAACGACGTGGGTCGCGCCCAGGCCCGGCAGTTTTTCGACGCCTACGCTCCCGAGCCGTTCGATAAGGTGTACACCAGCGCCCTGCGCCGCACCCAGCAGTCGGTGCAGCACTTTATTAACCTCGGCCTGCCCCACGAGCCCCACGCCGGCCTCAACGAGATAAGCTGGGGCCGCCGCGAGGGCACCCGCATTACGATGGCCGAAGACGCCGAGTACCGCCACGTACTGGCCCAGTGGGAGGCAGGCATTACCAACCTGGCCCTCGAAGGCGGCGAAAGCCCCGACGCGGTAGCCACCCGCCAGCGGCCGTTTATCGAGCTGCTCAAAACCCGCCCTCACGAGCGTACCGTGCTGGTGTGCCTGCACGGGCGGGCGCTGCGGGTGCTGCTCTGCCAGCTTCTCAACTACCCGCTGCGCTGCATGGAAGGGTTCGAGCACAGCAACTTGTGCCTGTATAAGCTCGAATTTACGGGTTCGATGTTTGTGGTGCGCAACTTCCTGGACGTGGCGCACCTGACGGGGTGACGCAACTCCGCCTTGCCCCCCGGAATTTTACGGGCTAATTTTGGCCCCCGCAACCTACCCCGACTACCTAGCCCGACACGACGATGGCCGTAACGATAAAAATGCCCAAAATGAGCGACACGATGACCGAAGGGACCATCGCGGCGTGGCTAAAAAAAGTGGGCGACCAAGTGAAGTCCGGCGACATTCTGGCCGAAGTCGAAACCGACAAGGCCACGATGGAGCTCGAAAACTACGAGGACGGCACCCTGCTCTACATCGGCCCCAAAGCCGGCGAGGCCGTGGCGGTTGACGGGGTGCTGGCCATTGTGGGCAAGGCGGGTGAGGATATTTCGGCTCTGCTCAACGGCCAGAGCGGTGGCGCGGCCCCGGTGGCGGCACCAGCGCCAGCCCAGCCCGCTCCGGCGGCTGCTGCGCCCGTTGCTTCTCCAGCTCCGGCGGCGGCTCCGGCGGCGGCTCCTGTCGCCGCTCCGGCTGCCGCTGGCAACGGCAAAAAAGCCACCGTGGTGCGGATGCCCAAAATGAGCGATACCATGACCGAAGGCACCATTGCGTCGTGGCTGAAAAACGTGGGAGATAAAGTAAAGTCCGGCGATATTCTGGCTGAAGTCGAAACCGACAAGGCCACGATGGAGCTCGAAAACTACGAGGACGGCACCCTGCTCTACACCGGCGCTAAAGCCGGCGAAGCCGTGGCGGTCGATGGCATTCTGGCCATTATTGGCGAGGAAGGCGCGGACATTCAGGCTCTGCTGGGTGGGCCGAGCGGCGGTGCCGCACCCGCCGCGGCACCGGCTCCGGCCGCAGCGGTTTCAGTGGCACCGGCAGAATCAATACCAGCAGCCCCGGCACCTGCCCCGGCCGCCAGCCCCGCCCCCGCGCTGACGGTGGCGGCCGAAGGCCAGCCCCAGGCGGCTACGGCTACGGGCCGCATTCTAGCTTCGCCGCTGGCCAAGTCCATCGCCAAGGAAAAGGGTATCAACCTAGCCCAGGTGAAGGGCAGCGGCGACAACGGCCGCATTGTGCAGCGCGACGTGGAGAGCTTCCAGCCCGGCGCGGCGGCTCCGGCGGTGCCTGAAGCGGCCAGCCCCGTTGCGTCGCCCGAGGTGGCAGCCCCGGCAGCGGCCAGCGCTAAGCCCGCTGCCCCAAGTACCGGTGCCGAAACCTACACCGACACGCCCGTGTCGCAGATGCGGAAGGTGATTGCCAAGCGACTGGCCGAAAGCATGTTTACGGCCCCGCATTTCTATCTGACGATGGAAATCAACATGGACAAGGCCGTGGAAGCCCGCGGGCGCCTCAATGAGCTTTCGCCCATCAAACTCAGCTTCAATGATCTGGTGCTCAAGGCATCGGCG
>JANXUO010000113.1 GCA_025356245.1 Hymenobacter sp. | reverse complement strand
CACGTTTCAAAACGCTGACCACCGCCTGCAGCTGGTGGCCGAAATCAACGGCGTAAAATTCATCAACGACAGCAAAGCCACCAACGTCGAAGCCGCCTGGTACGCCCTCGACGGCCTGCGCCAACCCATCGTCTGGATTGCCGGCGGCACCGATAAGGGCAACGACTACGGCGGCTTGCTGCACCTGGCCAGCACCCGCGTCAAAGCCCTGGTATGCCTGGGCCTCGATAACGAAAAGCTCACTGCCACCTTCGCGCCCCTGCTGCCGCAGGTGCAGGAAACCCGGAGCATGGCCGCCGCCGTGCAAGCCGCCGCCGCCGCCGCCACCCCCGGCGATGTGGTGCTGCTCTCGCCCTGCTGCGCTAGTTTCGACCTGTTTAAAAATTACGAAGACCGCGGTGAGCAGTTCATTGCCGAAGTTGAGAAATTAGTAATTCAGCATCAACAGTAGCCTGTTAATTTCAATCAAGAAACTAGCAACGAATTACCCTATGCAGCCCGCCGAAACCATTAATATAAAAGGCATCCTTCAGCGCAACCTGAAAGGCGACCCCATTCTCTGGGCCATTGTGCTGCTGTTTTCCTTTATCAGCATTGCCGTGGTTTATTCAGCTACGGGTACGCTGGCTTACAAAAAGATGGACGGTAATACCGAACATTTCCTGTTTAAGCACACCGGCCTTATTCTGGTTGGCCTGGGATTTATGTGGCTGGCGCACCGCATCGATTACCGTCTTTACTCGCGCATTGCGCTCTATGCGCTGCTGGCCTCGGTGCCGCTGCTGATATTCACGTATTTGATGGGCTCCAACATCAACGAAGCATCACGCTGGATTACCATTCCGGTCATCAACCAAACCTTTCAGCCCTCCGACCTGGCCAAGCTGGCGCTCATTGCCCACCTGGCCTCCATGCTCAGCCGGCGCCAACAGCACTTGGATGAATTCTGGACCACACTTTTTCCGGTAATGATTTGGGTGGGCGTCATCTGCGGCCTCATCATTATGAGCAATGCTTCCACGGCGCTGCTTTTATTTGCTACCTGCCTGTTGCTCATGTTCATTGGCCGGGTGCCGTTGCGGCAAATGGCGGTTATGGTTGGCATCGGTGTTCTGGTAGGCGGGGCGGGCCTGGCCACCGGGCAGCGCGGCAAAACCGTGATGTCGCGCCTCGAAAATTTCAGCGACCCCACCAAAAAAACGCCCTTTCAGCTCGAACACTCCTACATTGCCATTGCCACCGGTGGCATTGCCGGCAAAGGCCCCGGCAACAGCACCGAGCGTAATATTTTGCCCCATCCGTATTCCGACTTTATTTACGCCATCATTATTGAGGAATACGGGTTGCTGGGCGGGGCCGTGGTGCTGTTTCTGTACCTCGCGTTTCTGTACCGCGGGCTGAAAACGGTGATGAATAGCCACGGGGCCTTTGGCGGCTTGCTATCGGCGGGCCTCAGCTTTAGCCTGGTGTTGCAGGCGTTGGTAAACATGGGCGTGGCTGTGGGCCTCGGCCCTATCACCGGCCTGCCGCTGCCACTGCTGAGCATGGGCGGCACCTCGCTCATTTTCACCGGCATTAGCATCGGCATTATTCTGGCCGTGAGTAGGGGAGAGCGCGAAGTGCGCCCTATGGCTGGCGAGCCGGCAGATACGGCCCGTATTCCGCGTAAAAATTCGGCGTATGCGTAGTTGTACTTGTTGTGAGGCATTTGTCTCTACCTGCAAAATAATTCAGCGCGCAATTGTAAGCCGATAAATTGAGTGTACTTCTACCTTGTCGGCAAGGCCGATAAAAATTAAATCTCCGCAATGAAAATTATTATCTCCGGCGGCGGCACGGGCGGGCATATTTTTCCGGCCGTGGCCATTGCCAACGAAATACGCCGCCGCCACCCCGAAGCCGATATATTATTCGTCGGGGCTAACGGCCGTATGGAGATGACGCGGGTGCCGGAAGCTGGCTATAAGATTGTAGGGCTTGACGTTACGGGCCTGCAGCGCCGGCTTACACCGCAAAATCTATTGTTTCCGGTGCGGGTGTTTCGGGCGGTGCGTAAGGCCGGAAAGCTTATTGAGGAATTCCGGCCCGATGCGGTGGTGGGCGTGGGCGGCTACGCCTCGGCCCCGGTGCTGCTGGCCGCTACCAGCCGCGCTATTCC
>JANXUO010000109.1 GCA_025356245.1 Hymenobacter sp. | reverse complement strand
CGCCCACCAGCGTACCGGCGTTGGGCGGGTTCTGGAGGGCCAGGTAGCCGTTGTTGCGGAAATCGATGTCGTAAAGTGCGGTGGTGGTGGCTCCAGTGAAGGAGTTGGTGTAGGCCACGCCCGAAATGCCGGGCAGGCCCGCCCCAGCTGGGGCGGGGGCGTAGGCCAGGGGGGTGTCGGTGGCCACCAGCGCCCCGTTGGCGGGGTTGAGGCGGTAATTAGTGCGGTTGGTACTCGTCACGCGAATGCGGTCGGCTACAGAGTTGAAGTCGAACCCAATGCGGTCGGTGGGGCCACCCAGCTCCAGGCGCACGGCCGGCCCCTGGCTGGCGAGGGAGTTGGTGCCGGGGTCGAGGACATAGAGCTGGGTGTTGGCCCCAGTCGTGGTGGCGTCGTAGCCCAAGGCGTAGAGCACAGTGGGCGTGGCCGGGCGGTAGTCGATGCCGACCAGCGTCTGCCCGGCCGCAATGCCCGTAATCCTGACTGGGGCCAGGTTGAGGGCTATGCCGGTAATGGCGTCAATCTCCACCAGACCCTGTGCGCCGATGGGCTCATTTCGGAAGTTGGGGCCAGTAATCGTGCCCAGCCCGATGATGCTTTGGGCCGAGGCGAAGCCCGTGGTTGCCGCCCATGCCGCCGTGGCCAGTGCGCAGCATTTCAGGCTCGAAAATAGTTTTTGTTTCATGGCGTTAGTTTAAATAAAAAATGATAAAGTGGCTTTGCCGTGCCCTCCGTTCGGGCCGCGCCGCGAAGGGCAACCCGACACGCAAGCCACTGCGTGGCAACCAGTACGGAAATCACGAGCAAACAATCATCATTAAATCAGAAAACACCCAACCTGTTTGCCACAAAGCCGGACAGTGCCCAATGACTGTCCACCCAAAAAGCCGGTTCGCGGCTTCAGCGGGGCTGAAACTGCGAACCGGCTTTGGTTCGGGTAGTCGGGCAGAAATTATTCCACTACCAGCTTCTTGCTGACCAACCCGGCGGCGGTGCGGGCCTGCACCGTGTAAATGCCGGGGGCCAACTTGGTCAGGGGCAACTCCAGGGTTTCGGCGGCGAGGGCCGTGGCGTACACCACGCGGCCCAGGTTGTCAAGCACCTGCACGGCCACGGGGGCAGTGCCGCACAAGGCGTTGGGCAGCAGCAACGTGGCGGTGCCACGGGCCGGGTTCGGATAGACGCTGGCCAACGCGGCCAACGCGGCCGGGGCCGTATTCAGCAGCGCCTGCGCCGAGAACACCACGGCGTAGCGGCCCCCGGCGGGGGCGTTGGCGCTGAGGTTCAGCGACACGCGGGGCGTGCTGGCGAGGTCGGTGTGCTGCCCGGTGAGGGCATCGCGGAGGTAGGCGTGGTAGCCGGCGGGCAGGTTCCGCAGCTCGTCGGTGGCCAGCGTGTAGGTGCCGGCCGTGGTGGCGCTCAAGCGCAACGGCACCGCGACGGTGGCATTACCCAAGGCCGGCAGGCCGTTGATGGCGAGGGCGGCGGAGCCAGCTTCGGTGCTAAATGTCAGGCCGTTGGTGCTGGGCAGGGCGCTGGCATCGTAGCGGCTGTCGTAGGCGGCGGTGGCGCCGGCCTCGAAGTAGATGGCGGTTTGCTGGCTGGCCGTGGCCGAATTCAGGCTCAGCGTGAGCAAGGGGCGCGCGTCGGCGGCCGGGCGCTGGAAGGCCGTGTTGTTGTCGGTGGCCGAAGCTAGGCGCTGGTTGTCTTCAAACGTAACCGAACCCGGCGTGGCCGTGGACGTGGCCCGCACGAAAAACGCTTGGCCCAGCGGCACCACGTTGCTGCCGCCGTCGGTGCCAATGCCGTTCACGTAGGCCGCGTACGTGCCGCTGTACTGCCCGTTGCTGCGGAAGACGTAAAGCGCGTCGGCCACGTTGGTCAGGTTGTTGTCGCGCACCAGGTTCCAGTTGATGGCGCTGGGGTAGGGGTTGCCCAGCAAATGCCAGCCGCTTTCGGAGTTGGTGCCACGGGCCAGCCCGGTGAGCGGGAAGTTGCCCGCGTTGAGCGTCCCAGTGAAGTCCACCTTGGCCGTGCCGGCGATGTTCACGGTGTAGCCCCGGCCCACGAGCAGCGGGTCGGAAAGGGCAGTGGGGGCCTGCCAGCCTTGGTCGAAGGCCGGGAAGTTGCTCGTCACCGTGCCCACGCGGTTCTGGTTGTAGAAGAAGACGTTGGGGAAGTTTGTTGTCGTGCCCGGCATGGCCGAGTTATTATAAGTTGCGCCCTGTGTTACGTCGGGCGCGAAGCCAGCCGTCGTCAAATCGGCCACCGTCGAGCCCGTCACCGGGGCGGCGTAGTGGCGGTAGCCCAGGCCGGTATTGGCCGAGGCAATGAAGCGCTGCACCGTGGCCTGGCCCGTAACCGAGCCGCCGGTGCCCTGCACCACGAAGGCCGTGCCGGTGGCATCGGAAAGGAGCGTAAACGCCTGTCCGCTGCCAATGGCCAGCGGCCCGTTCACCGTCAAAGCACTTTGCACGGCCACAGGGCCGGCGGTGCTCACGCCCACGGTGTTGTTGATGAGCAGGTTGCGGAAGCGGGTGTTGCCCGCGCCGCTAACAGTTTGGGCCACCGTGCCGGCCAGTGCTACGGCACCGGTGCCGCTGCCGTCGAGGCTGCCGGCGTTGGCGATGTTGCCGCTCACGGTCAGGGTGCCGCCGTTGGCCGTGGCGAGGCTGGCCCCGGCGTTGATGGTGACGTTGAGGGCCGTCTGGGCGTTACCCACGCTCGGCTGATTGGCCGGGCCGCTCGGAATGAGCACATTGCTGGCGGCCGTGGGTACGGCCTGGGGGCTCCAGTTGCTGGCCGTGCCGTAGTCGGTGCTGGTAAGGCCCGTCCAAGTGAGCACGTTGGCAGCGGCGGCCGGGGTCAGGAACACAGCCAGGGCCGTCAGGTTGCTGCCGTTGCCGATGCGGCCCTGCCCGGTGAAGGCCCCGGTGCCCAGGTTCACGGTGTAGAGGTTGTCGGCGGTAGTAGCGGCGGGGGCCGCCACGGCGAAGGCGCTGTTGGCCCCGCTGGTGTTGTCGGTGAAGATGTCAAAATCAACGCCGGCCGCGTTGACATTCAGCCCTGAAGCGCCTTGGTCCACGTACACGCCGCCGTTGGCGTTGGTCGAGCGCAGCAGCAGGTTGCGGGTTTGGTCGTAGGCGTAGAGCGTGGTGCCGCTGGCGGCGTTGTTGTCGTTGTTGGTGTAGGCCACGGCCGAAATGGCGGGTGTGCCAGCCACGTTATTAAGGGCTGTATCGTTGATAATCAAGCCGGTAGCCGGGTTCACCCGCAGGTTAGCCTGGTTGGTGGCGCTCACCACCCGAATGCGGTCCACGGTGGGGTTGAAGTCGAAGCCCACGTTGGCCGCC
>JANXUO010000079.1 GCA_025356245.1 Hymenobacter sp. | reverse complement strand
CTACTTGCCCGCGCTCGACCACATTCATCACTCCTGTTGCCGCGTAGCAACTGATGCAAAACGAAACCTTGCGGTTTCGGCCCAATGCGCGTCTTAAGTAGCAAGTCAAAAGTAAACAGTAGAAAGATTTGATAAATGACCTTGAAAGACAACGCTTTCGGTCTTTCTACTTGCTACTTACTTCTGCGTACTTACTTACTCGCGCACCACGCGCCGCGACGCCACGCCCCGCGCCGAGGCCACGCTGAGCAACGCCACACCCCGAAACCCGCCAAAGAGGGCGGCCTCCAGGTTCAGGTTGCCGCCCCCGTCAAAGCTGCGCCGAAACAACTGCCGCCCCACCAAATCGGTGGCCGTGACGGTAAGCGGGCCGCTGCCCGCAGGCACAGTTAGCACCAAATTGTTCTTGGTGTCCAGTGGGTTGGGATACACGACCAGGGCCGACTCCAGGGCGGCATCGCGGGTAGCCAGCCGCACAATGCGGCGGTAGCTGTCGCGGTACCGGACGCTGGCAACGGCCTCTTGCCCCGCCACCACGGCCGTGGTGATGGTAAGCAGCGGCACGTGCTGCCCCACGGCCAACCACTTGTATTCGTGGCGGGTAGGTATCGCAAAACCTTGGTTCTGCCCGCTCACCGCAACGCTGTCGTAGTCTTCGAGGCGCGTCACCACCCGCACGGCCTGAAACGTACCGAAAGGCGTGGTGAGCGTGCCCCAGCCGTCAATTTTATTCACCCGCTTGCGCTTTTGGCTGAGGTAGCCCGTGCCGGGTACGTTGATGCTGAAAAACGACCGGCTCGAATCGTTGGCACTGCCAAAGCGCAACGGCAGGCGATAAATAATATCCTGCTGGTTAGCAGCGGCGTATGTGACGGGCACCGCCGTGCCGGCCACTGTGCCGCCGTAGCCCACCGACCGAAAATCGGCCGTCGAAGCGTTGTAAAACTGATAGGGGTCGGTGATAGGAATAGGCGCGCCGGCCGGCAACGGCAGCGCCTGCGGCGAGGCCACCGTGGCCCGGTTGCTGCCGCTGAATAGCGAGCCGAACGTGAGCGTGTAAAATGCCTGCGCCGGAATGGTAGTAAACCGGTCAACGCTTTGAGCAGTAGCTACCAATGCGCTATAATTCCAGGTTTGGCTGGCTCCCCGGCGGCTGAGGGGCGGAACGCTGGCGGGCAGCACGATGGCGGCCGTACTTTGGCGCAGCGTGTCGTTGGGCACCGGCATGTCGGCGCGCGTAATGCTGGGCGAGGTTTGGGCTAGGGCGGGGGCGGCGGGCAGGGCCAGCAGGGCCAAAAGGCAACGTCTTTTCATGAGCGGGCTGATTGTCAAGCCTCAAATTTAACGACGGGAAAGCACTTTCGGCACCACGTTCCCGCACGGGACGGCGGCCGCTGGTCCCGACTACACGCCCTGCATTTCCGGCACCTCAGCCGGCACTATCAATTTGCCAGCGGTGGCGGCCTTAATCTGCTCCACCGTCACGCCCGGTGCCCGCTCGCGCAGCACAAAGCCATCGGGGGTGACGTCGATGACGGCCAACTCGGTTACTATCTTCTTCACACAGCGCAGGCCGGTGATAGGCAACGTGCAGTCGGATAGCAGCTTGCTGCTACCGTCGCGGGCCACGTGCTGCATGGCTACAATGATATTTTTGGCCGACGCCACCAAATCCATCGCGCCGCCCATGCCCTTCACCATCTTGCCCGGAATTTTCCAGTTAGCAATGTCGCCGCGCTCCGAAACCTCCATGGCGCCGAGAATGGTCAGGTCCACGTGTTCGCCGCGAATCATGGCAAACGAGTCGGCCGAGCTGAACAGCGACGAGCCGGGCAGCGTCGTAACCGTTTGTTTACCCGCGTTGATGAGGTCGGGGTCAACTTCGGCCTCGGTTGGAAACGGCCCCATGCCGAGCAGCCCGTTTTCGGATTGCAGCTCGACGCTGATGCCCGCCGGGATGTAGTTGGCCACCAGCGTCGGAATGCCGATGCCGAGGTTGACGTAGGAGTTGTTCTCCACTTCTTGCGCAATGCGCCGGGCGATGCCGTGTTTGTCGAGCATAGTGTTTTTGGTATGAAGTAGTAGCGGAACGTCATGCTGAGCGAAGTGAAGCACCTTTACCGCAGCAGTAATTAATTAGTGCCAATGTAAAGATGCTTCGCTTCGCTCAGCATGACGTTATTTTTACACCGTGCGCACCGTGCGCTGCTCGATGCGTTTTTCGTAATCTTTTCCCTCAAAAATGCGCTGCACGTAAATGCCCGGTGTGTGTATCTGGTTGGGGTCCAGTTCGCCAGCGGGCACTAATTCTTCCACTTCGGCCACGGTCATTTTGCCCGCCGTGGCCATCATGGGGTTGAAATTGCGGGCCGTGCCTTTGAAAACCAGGTTACCGGCGGTGTCGCCCCGCCACGCTTTCACGAAGGCAAAGTCAGCGATGAGGCCGGTTTCGAGCAGGTACATTTTGCCGTTGAACTCGCGGGCCTCCTTGCCTTCGCCTACTTCGGTGCCGTAGCCGGCGGGGGTGTAAAAGGCCGGAATGCCCGCCCCACCGGCCCGGCAGCGCTCGGCCAGCGTACCCTGCGGAATAAGCTCAACCTCCAGCTCGCCGCTCAGCAGCTGGCGCTCGAACTCAGCATTTTCGCCCACGTAGCTCGAAATCATCTTGCGAACCTGCCTGGTTTGCAAGAGCTTACCAATGCCAAAGTCGTCAACCCCGGCGTTGTTGCTAATGCACGTCAGGTGCTTCACGCCGCGGCGCAGCAGCTCCTGGATGGCGTTTTCGGGAATGCCGCAAAGGCCGAAACCACCCAGCATCAGGGTCATGCCGTCGGCGACGCCTTCGAGGGCGGCTTCGGCGTTGGGTACTACTTTATTTATCATGGGGTGGCGGGGGCCAGGGCGGTGGGTGGGACGTAATCGTAGGGCAAAAATTCACCTATTTTTTCAAAGCCCCAATAATCGCCCACTGAAATATCCAGCGGGTTCAGCACCGAACCGTCGGCCTGAATCTCGGCTTCGTCGTCAAACAATTGTAGACGCGATACTTGACGCTTGGCCGGGTAGGGCGTACGCGAAGCCCCGAGCGATTTCATGGGCCGGTCGTAGCGCGGGTCGGGGGCTTCGCCGAAGTGGGCCACTTGCAGCGGCCCCCGGAACCGCAGGTAGGTATGCTGCCCGTCGGCCGATACCCGGCGCAGGCTGTCGATGGGCCTAGCCGCCGGGTTCAGCACCAGGCCTTTGGACGTGTTACGCACCTGCTGCGCCAAAAAGCTGTTGGCTTTGAGCGAGTTGGTGTACAGTGCCCGCAAAAAGTGCATCAGCGAGCCCGTGTAGGCCGTGGCGCGGTTGGCCAGCCACTGCTGCTTTTGCGCTTCGTCGCGCGGGGTCATCTCCTCAAACACCGGCTAGCCGTAGTAGGTGATGGAGTGCTCGGTGTTGTTGTAGGCGAAGTACAGGCCGTAGTACTTGAGACGGTAGCCCAACGCCTCGTTATCAACCTGTAAAAACCCCTTGGTGCGGGCCGTTAGCTCCTTGGTCGAGTCGTCGTAGGCCACGCGCACCCGCTCGGGGTTGCTGATGCGACACTGCGCCGAAAACGTGCTGCCACCCAGCAGCAACTCGCTAAAACGCTGATATTCTTCGGGTTTGTTGGGCGCGGGCTCTACCACTACCTCGCCCAGCTGGTTGCCGGTGGGGGCCAGGTGCACGGTGAGCTGCTGCGCCGCTGCGCTGGCCGTAAAGGTTTGCTTGCCGAGGCGGTAGCCCACGTAAGAGCCCACCACGTCGTAAGTGCCTTTGGGAATGCGCGGAAACTCGAATTGCCCCAGCTCGTTGGTAGTAGCCCCGAGGGTAGTATTGGCCAGGAAAACGCTCGCAAACGCCAGCGGCTCATGCGTCACGGAGTCCTGCACCACGCCGGTTAGCTTGCCCTGCGCCCAGACCGCGCCGGGAGCACCCAACCACAGGAATAAAAAGCAGATTTTTACGTAATTCATTGGATGCGAATTAGTTTATTGCCCAGTGAACACCGCTTGTGCCAGCGCCAACCGGGTATTCTGCGCATCCAACGCTAATTGGACCGTCAGCGCGCCCAGCCCGTCGTATTTTTCTTCGGCCCGCAGCCAGGCCACAAACTCCAGGGTAAGCAGCTGCCCGTACAGGTCGGCGCTGAAATCGAGGATGTTTACTTCAATCGTCTGGGCCAGCTCCGCTCCCACCGTGGGCCGGACACCGATGCTCAACATTCCCTGGTAACGCTGCCCATCAGCCAATTGCACCAGCACCGCGTAAATACCTCGAGCGGGTATCAGCTTCAGCGGCTCTGTGATTTCGAGGTTGGCGGTAGGGTAGCCGATGGTGCGGCCAAGCTGCTGCCCGGCCACCACGCGGCCGGTGAGCGGGTAGTGGTAGCCGAGGTAGCGGTTGGCCGTAGCAACATCGCCCGCCAGCAAGGCCCGACGAATACGGGTACTGCTAACGCCCAACGCATCAACGTCTTCTCGTGGTATCTCTTCCACCGTAAGCCCGTAGCGGGCCGCGTTGGCGGTCAGGTAGTCGAAGCCGCCCTCGCGGTTTTTACCGAAGCGGTGGTCGTAGCCAATCACGAGCTGCCGGGCACCCACGGTTTTCAGCAGCAGTTGCTGAATGTACTGCTCCGATGTCCACTCCGAAAAAGCACGAGTGAAGGGCACAATCAGCAGGTAATCAACGCCTAGCTCGGCTAGCTTGGCAATGCGTTCGTCTAGGGTACTCAGCAGTTGCAGCGCCAGCAGCTCGGGGTGCGTGGGGGGCGGCCCCAGCACCAGGCGCGGGTGCGGCCAGTAGGTGATGACGACCACCGGGCCACCCCCCGGCGAATCGGCTACCTGCCGCAAGCGCCGCAGAATACGCTGATGTCCAAGGTGTACACCATCAAACGTACCGCTCGTTACCACGGCATTGCGCAGAGGCGGAAAATCAGCCGGGTCACGAACCACAATCATAAATCACTGATTATTATTGATTGGGCTGGATTCGCTGATTGTGGGCAACTGGAGGGCTTGCGAGGCAGCTGCAAGGCTTGGCGCAGCAAGAGCCGCTTGCTGAGCGGCGTAAAATTCCAGGCCCACCCGCACTTTGGCGGGACGGCGCTCGCGGCCCCGTTGTTGGGTACCGGCTGAATTATTGCCTTGATTTGGTGGGCGTAGCGCCTGCACGTCGTCCAGGGTCAAGGCATCCTCCAGCCGATATTCGCCAATGCGGGTACGCACCAGTTTGGTGAGGTGGGCACCGCAGCCCAGGGCTTCGCCCAAGTCGCGGGCCAGGCTGCGAATGTAGGTACCCTTGGAGCACACCACCCGGAAATCGACGTCGGCACCGGCAACGCGGGTCAGCTCGAACGCTTTGATGGTGACGGTTTTGGGCTTGATTTCGGCCGATTGGCCCTGGCGGGCTAATTCGTAAGCACGTTGGCCGTCGATTTTGACGGCGGAAAACAAGGGCGGCGTTTGCTGGATAATACCCAAAAACGGCGCGGTAGCGGCCCTTATTTCGGCTTCGATGAGGTGGGCGGTGGGGCGCTCTTCCAGCACCGGCGTTTCGCAGTCGGCACTGGCGGTGGTTTGGCCCAGGCGCAAGGTGCCGGTGTACTCCTTTTCCTGCGCCTGAATCTGGTCGATGTCCTTGGTTTTCTTGCCCGTACACAAGATGAGCAAACCGGTAGCCAGCGGGTCGAGGGTGCCGGCATGGCCGATTTTTTTGATTTGCAACGCCCCCTTCACCTTCCGCACCACGTCGAAGGAAGTCCACGTCAGCGGCTTGTCCAGCAGCAGCACTTCGCCCGCTACAAAGTCAAAATCGGCCAGGGTTTTAGGGGTCATACGTTTCGTCGGCAGTTTGCCTGTCGTCCTTTAAACCAGTTGCAGCGGCATTTTGAGGGCCAGCATAATTACCAGCATCCCACCCACAATAATGCGGTAAATGCCAAAGGCGCGAAAGCCGTAGCGAGCCACGAAATTCACAAACAGCTTGATAGCCAGCAATGCTACCACAAACGCCACCACATTGCCGACTGCCAGCATCTTCACTTGCTCCGGAGTGAAAAGATGCGCTAAATCGGTACCGTGTGCTTTGGCCTCTTTGAAATAATCGTACAAATCCTTCACCGACGCCGCCAGCATGGTGGGCCTGGCCAGGAAAAACGCAAACTCTGCCGCCGCCCGCCGCGTGAGATGCTGCGTGAGGCCGCCCACAATGGTGGCAGCCGAGCGGCTGGTACCCGGCACCACCGCAAGGCACTGAAAAACACCTATTACGAACGCCTGCCGGTAGCTGGGGTTGGTAACGGCTGCCTCTCCTTTCTCGGCATGACCCTGCGGAAACCACTTATCCACAAACAACAGCACAATGCCGCCCAGCAGCAGCATAACCGCCACCGTTGACACCGATTCGAGCAGCAAGTCGATGTGCTTTTTGAGCAAGGCGCCCACAATCACAATTGGCACAAAGGCCACCAACACTTTGAGGTAAAAATCGAAACTTTGGAAAAATCGCCGCCAGTACACAGCAAACACCGATAAAATAGCGCCCAACTGCACCACGACCAAGTAGAGCTTGGCAAAGCTGGTAAGCGGGATACCGAACAGCGCCGAGGCCACAATCATGTGGCCGGTGCTGGAAACGGGCAAAAACTCGGTCAGCCCTTCGACGATGGCCAAGAGGATGGCGTGCCAGTAAGTCATTTTTTGTTGAAAATTAACCGCTTTCCAATGTCAACTCTCCCCGCTCCCCATCAATTGACAACGAACAAATAATAATCAACGCTTTATTTTACAACCGTTTGTAGGCCGGGGCTGCCGCTGGCACTGCTGTTGGCGGGGTGGCCGGGCCACCCAACGGGCTGCCTGTCACCGGCGCGGCGCTGGGGATTGTGCCGGGCGTTGCCGGGGCCGCCGCTGCGCCACCGCTCACCACGGCGGCCGGGTCGCGCAGCAAAATGGCATAAAACTCTACTGCAAAGCCCGCTATTAGCAAAATAGGGCCGAGGGTAATACCGACAAAATCCTCACCGTAGTTGGCTTTGTCACCGAACATCATGGTGATGAAACCGGCGGCGAGCAGGGCAAGACCAACCCACATGATGCGGTAATTTTTAGGGCCGAAAGCAAACTGTTGCATGAATGTAGGACGGATTGCGAAGCTGCGCAATATTGTGAAATAAAATCTATGTTATCAGCGCTTTTTACGCTGTCAGAAATGTTGATTATCTGGTGGAGCGGATGTCTTTTGCG